>JAEUKG010001178.1 GCA_016794325.1 Myxococcales bacterium
GACCTACGGCGAGCAGGTGCTCGCCGCGACGCCCGGCGTCGGGACGGCGATCCGCAGGGAGGCCGGCGGCCGGCTCGCGGTGCAATACACGAGCAGCGCCGCCATGTACACGCGCCTGCTCGAGATCGACGGGATCCCGGGTACGGCGACGCAGATCCAGTGCGGCGACGACCTCTCGGGCGGCGTCTCGGCGTTGTCGTCGGCGACCGAGGGCCTCTGCTTCACGGGCGCGGGCGCGGTGGAGCGGCGCACCCTCGCGACCGACGCGACCTCGGCCGCGAGCGGGGACCTCGGGCTGGAGGTGAACCCCGATCCCTACTATCCGGGCCGATTCGTCATCGAGGCCGGAGGGCGCGTCTTCGCGGGCGGCGGCAGCGCGCCGGTGAAGTTGGTGGCGTTGAAGGCGAGCGACCTCTCCGTCGACGCCACCTTCGGCACGAACGGGAGCGTCTCCCTCTTCCAGGGTCGGACCGGCTTGGCCGCGGCCGCGGGTGGGGCCGTCCTCGTGGGCGGAGAGACGGGCACGGCGATCGTCGTCGCGCGAGTCCTCGCGTCCGGCGCGCTCGACCCCGACTTCGGCGCCGCGGGCGTGGCGACCCTGCCGACCGACGGCCAGACGAACCTCCGGCTGCGCGGGCTCTCGACCATGGCCGACGGCCGCGTCGTCGTGACGCTGGTCTCCATCGACGCCTCGGCGTCGCGGCTCATGCGGCTGTGGCAGTGAGGCGCTCCTCCCTCGTCGTCGCAGCGGCGCTCGCGGCGGGCTGCTCGCCCGCGCCTGCGCCGACCGCCGCGCCGGCCTCGGGCTCTGCCGTCGTCGCCGCGAGCGCCCCGAGCGCGTCCGAAGCGAGCGCGACGACGACCGCGTCCGCCGCGCCGCCGGCGGCTCCGGGCGCGAGCGCGGCCACGCCTACGTCCCCGCCCGCGGCCGCGCCCCCGGCGAGCGGTCGGGTCGTCACCGGCGGCGCGGTCGCGCTCCCGGCGGCATGGGGCCGGTGCGAAAAAGATGCAGACTGCACGTTCGTGTCCCTCGGCTGCTGCAGCGTGACGCCGGTCGCGCGCGCCCACGCCGCCGTCGCCAAGCAGCGGCTCGAGGCGAGCGGCCGCCCCTACTGCGCCCCCAAGGCCGCGTGCGGCCCCGGCGCCGACGGCACGTTCGCGGGCACGCCCGGCAAATGCACCAAGGGCGCCTGCGGGTGCGATCCCGCGGCGCCCTTGTACCGCAACTGCCTCGGCGAGTGACGCGTCAGCCGCGGTTCGCGAAGTAGCCGTCGCTCGTGCGCTTGCGCGCCTTGATCTCGGGCGACTCGGCCACCGCCATGCCCACGAGGCGCAGGCCCTCCATGAAGTGCTTCATCCCGATGCGGATGAGCTCGGGCGAGGCCTCGCCCACGTCGGGGTAGCCGCGCTCGTCGGCCTTGACCTTGCCCCAGTTGGCGAAGAGGCGGCCCCACTCGCTCTCGAGCACCGGCTGCATCTTCTCCTTGGCGTAGCGGGGGTACCAGAACATGTCGTGGTACGTGACGCTCGCCACGTAGGCCCAGGGGGCGAGCCAGGTCTTGAGCGACCACTCGACCGGCTTCTTGAGCGGGCCCCAGTAGATGCGGTGCTGGTTCTTCGAGGCGAAGGTCATCTTCTTGAACGGGCCGTCGAAGTGCCAGTTCTCGTTCAGCGCGTCGACGTCGCCGACGATCTCGATGTCGCGGACGTCGCCGCAGCCGAGGCCGAGGTCGTGCGCGATGCGGACGAACTTGAGATCGCCGAGCGGGTCGAAGCCCATGAGCTTGGCGGCCACCGCGTCGATCGCGACCTGATCCTCCGAGGCGAGGATGACGTTCTTGACGTGCGGGATCATGCAGCGCGGGCCGGGCCCGTCGCCCACGAACGTGCCGTCCATCACGGCGAACACGCCGCGGTGGATCTTCTTCTGGATCATCAGGAGGTCGACCAGCGTCTCGTGGATGACCGGGTGGGTCCAGTGACGGTGCTCGTTGAGCAGGCCGCCGAACGCGTTCTTCATCGCGCCGGTGGTGGTCGTGAAGATGTGCGTCTTGATCGTCGGCAGGTGGATGATGTTCTCGCCGATGAAGCGCTTCGGGATGCTGAAGCCCTTCGGGTAGACGTCGTTCAGGCAGACGAACTTCTTCGTCAGGTCGCCGACCGCGTCCTTGATGTGGATCCACTCCTCGCCCTCGTAGAGGTGGACGTTGCGCAGCCCGTGCGCGTTGATGACGTCGACCTGCTTGTTCTCGCGCTCGCCGAGGTGCGCGTCGATGACCACGGTGCGGTTGTGGCAGCCGTGGATGAGGTCGGGCGAGTAGCCGTCCTTCTTCATGGCGCCGATGACGCCCTCGAGCTGCCACGGGACGGTGGACGAGCCCGGATAGAAGAAGTGCCACGAGATGTTGATCTTGAGGCCGGTGTCGGCGTCCTTGGCGATGACGTCCTGGTACCCGGCGAGGTTCATCGCGCGGTGGTAGTCCTCGAGGACGGTGCGAGCCGACGTGCGGATGATGGCGACCTTGGATTTGGCCATGGGACCTCTCACTTAGCGCGAAAAAACGCGCTCGGGCAGGGGTTTCTTCGACCGGCCCCGAAGCCCCGCCGAACGGCTCAGAAGGACTCGTCACCCGTCGGGCCGGTGAGGGCCGAGCGGAGCCCGACGCCGTTGTCGGCGCGGCGGAGCTTGGACGTCGCGGCGTACACGATGAGCCGCGTCCGGCTGACCACGCCGAGGGGCTTGTGCTCGGGGAGCGCGTGCCACGGGGTGAACGACATGTCGTCGCAGAACGTGTCCTGTGCCTCCGACGTGAAGGTCTGGGCCGGGATCCGCACGTTGGCCACCGGCACGAACGCCGACGCGGCGTCCCAGTTCACCGTCGTGTGCTCGATCGGCGTCCGCTCGAGGTCGACGAACGGCTGCATCGCGAAGAGGTAGCAGACGTCCTTCTTGTCCTTCTCGAGGGTCTTCTGCATCGCGGCGCGCAGCTCGTCGCGGTGGGCCGACGGCAGGTGCGACTCGTTGGCCTCCTGCGCCTTGCGGAGCCAGGCGGTCTGGGCTGCGCGATCGCGGGGGAAGGAGTCCATCGCGTCGCAGGCGACCGGGATCGACGCGTATTTGGCGGCGCGGTTCGGCCCGAGCTTGTACGCCGCCATCGACCAGTAGGGCTCGGCCACCGGGTTCTCGATCTGCGTGCCGTTCACCGCGAGCGCGAGCTTCGCGTTCTCGAGGGGCAGGCGCGTGACCGACAGGAGCTGCCCGAGCACCTCGAAGCCCTTGCCCGAGTGGAACACCTCGAGCGTCGACGCGTACTGCGACGGGTTGTCGACGAAGAACACCGGGTGGTTGATCATCACGAAGTCCTGGGTCGACTGCTCGGGGAAGTCCTTCACCACCTTCGCGCCGGGGACGTTCGTGAGCTTGATCGCCATGCCCCGGGCGTCGCGCTTCCAGTCGTAGCGCACCTCGGAGTTGCCGTTCGAGAACCGGATCCACGCCTTGTAGGTCTTCGGCTGGGCGAACACGCCCACCTTCATGTCGGCGGGGACGTCGGAGCGGACCTTGACCTCGGCCTTCACGCAGCCGTGCGCCTTGGCGTGGGCGTCGCGCAGCGTGCGCACGCGCCCGAGGGTGTCGGTGCGCCCCTCGGCGCGCCGCCGCTGGAGGAACGACGTGATGATGCGCGTCGTCGCCGCGATGTCCTTCTGCTCGTTCGGCCACAGCGACTCGCCGAGCGCGGGGTCGATGTCCTTGAAGGGATCGTAGGTCGTGCCGGCCGCGGTGAGCGCCTCGTCGGCCGCCGCGTCGTCGTCGGCGGTCTCCTGCGTGCAGGCAGCGAGCGCGGTGAAGGAGAGCCCGAGGGCGACGGCGGCGGAGGTGGTCCGGAGGAGGGTGCGCATGATGCGCGACACCACTGCACGCCGCGTGCCTTGCGCTACATTTGCCTACATCGTCGGAGGTCGTTGGAATCCAACGGCTTTCGGACGCCCCGAGGCGGGCGCGCCTCACCGTGCGAACGAACGGTGCCGACCCGGACGATCCGCGCCGGCCCCGGAGGCGGCGCGAGGTCGGGCGTCACTTGCAGGTGCGGCCGAGCGCGACCAGCGCCTTGGCGGCGGCGCTCTTCTCCTGCGCGGCGGCGGCGGCGAGGACGAGCTCGTAGCCGAAGCCGCCCCCCTTGGGCCAGGGATTCTGTGCCGGCTGGGATAGCTCGAGCTTCACCAGCTCGTCGAGCTCGGCCTGGGTGCACGCGTGGCGGCCGGCTTCGCCGCAGGTGAAGCCGTGGCTGCAGCACCGGAGCCCTTGCTCGCACTTCTGCCGGGAGAAGATGCCGTCGAGGTCGCACTGCTTCTTCTGGGACGCGATGATGGCGGCCTCCTCGCGGGGGAGGATGAGCGAGACGCCGTTGCCCGAGATCCTCGCGGCGTCGAGGCACGCGAGGTCGGCGGCGGCCGCGGGCTTGGTCTTGGACAGGGAGCGGACGATCACGTCGAAGCCCGCGGGCGGGGCCGCCGGGGCGCCGGAGCCGGACGGCGCGGCGGCGACCATGCGCCGGCCCGCCGCTTCGAGCGCGTCGGCGCTCGACGGGTCCGAGATGTCGCCGTGGACGAGCATGCGCGACAGGGCGCGAGCGCCGCCGTTGCCCTGGAGCGCCTTGGCGAGGCTGGCGCGCACCTTGGCCTTGTCGCCGTCGCCGAGCTTCTCGAACGCGCGGTCCCAGTCGTCGCCGCCGTCTTTCGCCTTGAACGGGCCGCTCCGCGGCTGGACGACCCCGCCGGGGTCCGCGTCCGCGCTCTCGACCAGGAACGAGGCGACCGACGCGTCGCCGCCGCGCGCCTTCGACTCGGTGACGATGTCGGGGAAGCGGTTGTCGTCGGGCGCGCCCTCGGTGGACCGGCAGCCGAGGAGCGAGACGCGCGCGCCCTCGAAGGTGGGCACCTTGCCCCAGTCGAGCGCCGCGCCGGGCACGAGCTCGCAGCGCTTGAAGGGCTTGCCCTTGGACTCGCGGAGGTCGATGACCTGGAAGCCCGCGGCGCTGGTGCACCGGAACGCGACGCGTCGCCCCTCGGGATCGATCGCGAGGGCTGGCTTGTCGGTCGGAGGGCAGCCGGTCCCGTAGCCCTGGCCGTCGACCTCGACCGAGATCCCGTCGAACTCGCTCCAGCCGCGATCGGTGAGCTGCTTGCCCTTCGTGCGCACGAGCTCGGCGGTCTTCTTGGACTTGGCCGTCGCGACGACCTCGCGTTTGGTCCCCTTCGTACACCCGGCGAGGACGAGGAGCGTCAGGAGCGACGCGACGACGATGCTCACGGGGCGCATCAGCTCGCCGAGCGGGGCGGGCGAGACTCGCCGAGGAGGCGCTCCGCGAAGGCGTCGACGTGCATCGCCCCGAGCTCGCCGGCGTCGCGCGAGCGCACGCCCACGCTCTCGGTCTCGGCCTCCTTGGGCCCGACCACGAGCATGTAGGGTACACGCGTCATCCGCGCGTTGCGGATCTTGGCGCCGAGCTTGTCGGCGGAGGTGTCGGCCTCGACCCGCAGGCCCTTGGCCTTCAAGCGAGCGACGACCTTGCGGGCGTACTCGTCGCTCTTGTCGCTCACCGTGAGCACCATCGCCTGGCGGGGCGCGATCCAGGCCGGGAAGTTCCCGCCGCAGTGCTCGAGGTACACGCTGAAGAAGCGCTCGAGCGAGCCGAGGATGGCGCGGTGGAGCATGACCGGGCGGTGCTCCTTGCCGTCCTCGCCCACGTAGGTGAGGTCGAAGCGCTCGGGGAGGTTCGGATCGTACTGGATGGTGCCGAGCTGCCAGCTGCGCTTGAGCGCGTCCTTCACGTGGAACTCGACCTTGGGGCCGTAGAACGCGCCCTCGCCGGGGGCGAGCTCGTAGGCGAGGCCGGCGCGCTCGAGGCCCTGGGCGAGCGCCTTCTCGGCGAAGTCCCAGAGATCGTCGCCGCCGATGCGCTTCTCCGGTCGGGTCGCGAGCCGGATGCCGATGTCCTCGAATTTGAATGCATGATACACGAGATAGAGGAGCTTGATGAAGCTCTCGATCTCGACCGAGACCGACTCGGCGGCGCAGAAGATGTGCGCGTCGTCCTGGCAGAAGCTCCGCACGCGCGAGAGGCCGTGGACCACGCCGCCGCGCTCGTAGCGGTGCAGGCGCCCGAAGTCGGCCACGCGCCACGGCAGGTCGCGGTAGCTCCGCTTCTTGGACCCGAAGATGACGCAGTGGCTCGGGCAGTTCATCGGCTTGAGCGCGAACGACGCGTCCTGCAGCACCTCGCGCGGGCCGCGGGGGTCGGGCTTCTGCCCCGGCTCGACCTCGAAGAGGTCCTCGGTCCAGAGCCGGTACATGTTCTCGTTGTAGTTGCCGAGGTGCCCGCTCGTGCGGAAGAGGCGCGGATCGAACGCCTGCGGCGTGATGACCTCCTCGTAGCCGAACTCCTGGTAGAGGCCGCGGATGTAGCCGACGAGCTCGTTGTAGACGTACGCGCCGCGCGGGAGGAAGAACGGCATCGCGGGGGCGACGGCGTCGAAGTGGAAGAGCTCGATCTCCTTGCCGAGCTTGCGGTGGTCGCGGGCCTTGGCCTCCTCGATCAGCTTGAGGTGCTCGTCGAGCGCCTTCTTCGACGGGAACGCGGTGCCGTAGATGCGCTGGAGCATCGGGTTGCGCTCGTCGCCGCGCCAGTACGCGCCAGCGACGCTCGTGAGCTTCACGGCCGCGAGCAGGCCGGTGTGCGGGACGTGCGGGCCCTCGCAGACGTCGACCCACTCCTCGCCCGCCGCGCCGTGTTTGTAGAGGCTGATCTCCTCGCCCTCGGGGATGGCCTCGATGATCTGGACCTTGAAGGTCTCACCCATCTTGCCGAAGTCCTCGATGGCCTTCGCGCGGGTCGTGGCCTCGCGGCGGAACGGCGTGGCCTTGGCGACGATCTCGGCCATCGTCTTCTCGATGGTGGCGAGGTCCTCCTCGGTGAAGGCGCCGCCGGGCTTGTCGAAGTCGTAGTAGAAGCCGTCCTCGATCGCGGGGCCGATCGTCACCTTGGTGCCGGGGAAGAGCCGCTGCACCGCGTCGGCCATCACGTGGGCGGTCGAGTGGCGGATGACCTCGAGCCCGCGCGGATCGGTCGCCTTCACCGGCGTGACCTCGGCCGTCGCGTCGACTGGCGTGTGCAGATCGACGGTCTTGCCGCCGATCGTGACCGCGACCACGTCGTCGGCCAAGAGCCCCTTTTCCTTCAAGATTTCTCGAGGTGTCAGGCGAGAGGACATGCCCGCCGATGTAGCACACTCCGGCCCCTGGGGGCTCGCCGGTCGTCCTCCGCCCCGGCGCGAGCGCTCGGCTGCTATGCTGGAGCGGTGAGCGGAAGGGGGCTCCATGGCGGCTGGACCACGACCGCAGCTCGGCGCGTCGCGCCGTTGCTGATCGGCGTCGGTGCGCTCGTCGCGTGCGGCGACCTCGCGGGGTTGACGGGCGGCGGCGGCGGCGATCCTCCGCCCACCCCGGTCGGGAGCCCCTGCGGGGACCTCCGCTGCGTCCACGGCACGTGCAGCTCGGCGGGCAAGTGCGAGTGCACCGCGGGGTTCTCGGGGCCCTCGTGCGACTCGTGCGGCGGCGACCTCCAAGACAAGGACGGCGACGGCGCGTGCCAGCCGTCGTGCAACGTCACCACCTGCCCCGCGCGGAGCCGCTGCGACGACACGAGCGGCAAGGCGACCTGCGTGTGCTCGACGGGATACGCGCTCGAGGGCGACGCGTGCGTGTGGAAGGGCGGCATCCAGGACCCCGGCTTCCAGAACACGCCCCCGGGCGCGTGGAAGCTCTCGGGCGGCGCGCTCATCGACGCCACCGCCAAGGACAAGACGCAGGTCGACCCGGGCTACGTCGACTTCCCCCAGGAGAACCCCTTCGGAGCGCCGGACGCCGGGCCTCCTCGGTGCACGTACGGTCAGACGAGCCACGCGATCCAGACGGTGAAGATGCCGCCGTTCGCCGAGGCCGAGCCCTTCGCGCTCAGCCTCTCGCGCCAGTCCGTGTGCAGCCCCATCTTCGGCTTCTGCTTCGGCGAGACCTACCGGTTCTCGGTCGGCGGGCGAGCCGCGTTCGTGGATCGCGCCGACGGGCTCGGGCAGTCGGCCTTCTCGCCGCGCAAGGTGTGCCTCGGCGAGCGCGCCTACGGCGGCGACGTGACGATCGACGTCGCCGCCCCCTGCGGCTCGCAGGTCGAGGCGGTGCGCATCGATCGCGCCACCCTCGTGCCCGACGCCACCTGCCCCTCGCCGGGCAAGGTGCAGAACGGGGATTTCGAGGGCACCGGCGGCTGGGCCGCGAGCGGCGTCGCCGAGGTCACCGCGCTCGTCGGGACCGCTCAGAGCCGAGGCGCCCGCATCAAGATGGCGAAGGCGTGCGACTACGGTCAGCTCACCGGCAGCCTGAGCGTCCCGTGGAAGAGCGTGCCCCGCCCCGCCCTCACCTTCAGCTTCAAGGGGTCGAAGAACAAACAGCTCTCGGTGCGCGTGGGGGGCTCGGTCGCCGCGACCGTGACCGGCACCGACACGTTCGAGACGGCGAGGGTGTGCCTGCCGGACTGGGCGACGGGCACCGTCCAGCAGCTCGCCTTCTACGCGTACGCGAGCTCGGCGGCGGGCAACTGCACCGATCCCGACACCTCCGAGTTCATCTTCGACGACGTGAAGATCGAGAGCGAGCCCACGTGCGAGGACCCGGGCCTCGTCTTCGACGGCGGCTTCGAGCGGCGCGGCAGCGTCTCCGCGTGGTCGGGCCCGTCGAGCCCCACCTCCGGCGTCTTCACCTACGCGAGCGGCGCGCCGCCGTCGTCGCACTCGGGGGCGGGCTACGGCGCCCTCTACTCGCCGCAGTGCAACTACGCCTCGCTCTACCAGACCGCGAGCGTGCCCGACCTGTCGCCGGGCAAGGGGGGGCCGATGCTCGCGTTCTGGTATCGCACGAGCGCCGCTGCGAGCGGCGCCTTCTACAGCACCGCGGGCACGCTCCCCGTCGCGGCGGCGTGGACGAAGAAGACCTACTGCCTCCCGCCGACCCTCGCGGGCCGCGCGACCTCCATCAACTTCTCGGCGAGCACATCGAGCGGCGGCGGCGCGTGCGCGAACCCGCCCTACCTCTACCTCGACGACGTAGCGATCACGCTCGACCCGACCTGCCCCGAGAAGTGAACGCCCCTGGGTGAACGCGAGCGGGTCCACCCCGCGGCCCGACGTCCACCCCGGATCGACGAAAACCCTAGCCTTTTCGCGGCTCGAGCGGTGGCACCGTCCTCGCAATGGAGGCCTCCCACGCAACTCACTTGGGAGGACACACCATCATGACGCTCACTCGCATCGCCATCGCTTCGACCCTCGCGCTCCTCGTCGCCGCGCCCGCCTGCACCGTGAAGAACGCGAACGACGAGAACACGGGGACGGCCGAGAACCAGCTCGTCGAAGACCAGGACGAGGCCGATGCCGAGGACGAGGCCAACGAGGCCGACGAGGAGCAAGCCCTCTCGGGCGAGGCCCCCGACACCGCCGATCAAGGCGTCGATCCCGCGGCCGTCGAGGACGCGCAGATGGAGCGCGTGCGGCTGAACCCCGGCCGGCACTTCCGCCCGGCGGGCTGCATCGTCACCACCGTCGACCGCGCCGCGCGACGCGCGACCCACGTGTTCACGAACTGCACGAGCCCCGCGGGCCGCACCCTCAACGGCACCGTCGTCAGCACCTGGTCGTTCGAGGCCGGCAAGATCACCGTCACCCACGACACCGAGCCCGGCTTCACGATCAACAAGGCGTCGGTCGATCGCAAGGCCACCATCACCTACAGCAAGAACGGCAGCGTCTACACCCGCAACCGCCAGGTCACGCTCACCGGCCAGACCGAGAAGGGCAAGGAGATCAACCGCACCGCCAACTGGACGATGACCTACGACGCGGCCGCCAAGTGCGTCACGCGCCAGGGCTCGGCGTCCACGACCATCGGCGCGCGCGAGTTCTCGAGCAGCATCGACGGCTACAAGCGCTGCGGCGTCGGCACCTTCGGTTGCCCGGAGGGCGGCACCGTCACCCTCGAGCGCAAGAAGGGCGTGGGCGGGGCCGAGAAGGATCTCAAGGTCGTAATCCAGTTCCAGGGCGGGCGGCGGGTGAAGATCACGCTGCCGAGCGGCCGCGTCGTCGAGCGCGGCCTCGTGTGCCGCGTCGTCGGCGGCTGACGCGCCCGCGTCGTTCCCCCATGGACAAGAAGCTCGGATCCGAGGTGGATCCGAGCTTCTTGCGCTTTGGCGTCGCCGCGAGCGCGGGACGACAGCATCTCAGTCGGTAATGGGAGGCTGCGGACCGGGGATGATGTCCGCGATGTCGGGGTCGACCCCCGGCGGCAGGTCAGCACGTTGGGAGCGCTCGACTCGGCGCGCGTTGCGCTTCGCCTCCTTCTCCTTCGCCTTGTCCTGGCGGTTGCGCTCCTTCTGCCGCTTGGAGACGCTCGGGTTGCTCATCGACCGCGACGGTCGCCCCCGCGACCACCGCCGCCACCACCGCCGCCGAAGCCGCCGCCACCGCCGCCGGAGCGCGGGGGTCGGGCCTCGGCCTCGTTGACGCGGAGCGGGCGACCCTCGAGGAGGGCGCCGTTCATCGCCTCGATGGCGGCCGCGGCCGCCTGCGAGGTGCTCATGGTGACGAACGCGAAGCCGCGCGGTTGCCCGGTCTCGCGGTCGGTGGCGACGTGGACGTCCTCGACGTCGCCGAACTCGGCGAACGCCGCGCGGAGCGCGTCGGAAGAGGTGCGGAACGAGAGGTTGCCGATGAAGAGACGGTTGCCCATGCTTGTTTCTCGATGAAAACGGGGTGGATCGGACTGCGCGTGCCTCGAAGCGCCGAGGCCGGCGTCGCCATTTCGGACCCGTTTTCCCGCGCCGGCGCAGCGTTGCGCGGGCGTCGAGAGCTGAAGAAGTCGAGAGGGCGTCGTCGTGCAGAGCGTCGCCGCGACAAGCGCGACGACGAATCACCTTAGCGCCTTTGTGTGCCAGAGCAAGCCTTGGCGCGAGCGCCTCCGGATTCGAGGCGCGGCGCGACGTTGCCTGCTAGTGTGGGCGCCTCGGAGGCATCGATGCAGAAGTTCGGGAGGCAGAGCGCTGCGGCGCAGCGGGCGGCGGAGCGCAGGGAGCGCGAGGACGCCGCGCCCCGGCTCGTCCAGGAGGTGCCTGATCTCACGAGCTTGCGGCTGGAGATCGAAGAGACCAACGAAGCCGCGGCCGGCGCGAGCGCCCCGAAATACGTCCGCCGCGTGGTCATCGGCAGCGCCCCCGCGCTCTTCCTCATCCAGTGCGGCGACCCCGGATGCACGGACGGCGGCCACGACGTGACGCGCCCCATCATGGAGGCGCTCCGGTCGCACCGGACGATCTTCACCGGATCCGACGAGTGTCGCGGCTCCATCGGCCCCGCGTCGTGCACGCGCGTCCTCCGCTTCGAGGGCACCGCGGAGTACGCGGCCCGCTCCTGACCGTCAACGACGGAGGGTGGTGAGCGCCGCCTCCGCCGCCGCCGCCACCGCGTCGCGCACCGCGCCGTAGCGAGCGTCGCCGCGCAGCGGCTCGAGGACGGGGCAGCGCTCGAGCCAGGCGAGGTCGGACAGGCCCATCGCGCCGAGCGGCTCGAGCGCCGCCATCGCCTCGTCGAAGCGCCCCGCGCCCGTGAGGGTCTCGACGACGAGCTGCCGCCCGAACACCTGGTTGTGGGGCGTGTTGTGGGGCGCGCAGAGGACGGCGCGGATGCCCTCGATGCGCTCCTGGGTGAAGCGACCCGCGGCGACGTCGTCGTATTGCCCCTGCAGCTCGATCGGGGCGAGCCACTCCGCGGACGCG
>JAEUKG010001210.1 GCA_016794325.1 Myxococcales bacterium
TTGCGGAGGGCCACGGTGTAGTCGCGCGCCGGGCAGCCGCCGTCGCCCGCCGCGATCGCCTCGCCCGCGTCGCCCGCGGCGTCGGGGATCGCGGCGTCCTCGCCCGACGCGTCCGCGGTCGCGCTGCCCGCGTCCTCGAGGGAGGCGTCCGACGCGACCGGCGCCGCGACCGGGACCGGCCACGCCACAGCGCCGCGGCCCTTGGGGCTCTCGGCGTCGGGGCCAGCCGCGACGGGGAGGCTCGCGTCGCCCCCTCCGCCTCCGCGAAGGCGCGCGACCCCGACGGCGGCGGCGAGCGCCCCCACGAGGAGGAGGCCGATCACCACTTTGCCCGTCGTCTCTCGCTTTTGGCTCATTCCGGTCCCGGCCCTCGGAGAAGTCGCTCGGCCCCAGGCGAAAATTTCGTCCTCGTCCTCGTCCTCGTGCGCGCGCGCCACTGACGGGGTCCAGCAGCGAGACCCGGGGCCCGTCTGCCCTTCGGGCGTGTCCCTAACGCCGGCTCTCCTCTCGCCCGTGCCCGTGCCCGTGCCCGTGCCCGGGCCCGTCCCCGAGGGACGCCACAGGGGGCGCGACGCGGCCGCTCGACCCAGCGTGATCGAGGGACATCGCGGAGGGGCGGGCAAGGTCTCGAAGGGGGACAAGCGCGGCTACTACCTGACGGCACGAGGTTCGGCCACGGGTTCGGATCCGATCGGGCACGGGCACGGGCACGGGCACGGGCACGGGCAAGACCGAACCCGTTCAGGGCCTTACCCGCCGTCGGGCTCGGGGGCGCCCGAGACGAGGTAGAGCACGGCCATACGGACGGCGACGCCGTAGGTGACCTGATCGAGGATGACCGAGCGCTCCCCGTCCGCGACGTCGGGCGCGATCTCCACCCCGCGGTTCATCGGCCCCGGGTGCATGACGATCGCGTCCGGCTTCGCGGCCGCGAGGCGGCGGGCGTTCAGGCCGAAATACCGAGCGTATTCGCGGGTGTTGGGGATGAGCCCGCGGGCCTGGCGCTCGCTCTGCAGCCGCAGCACCATCACGACGTCCGCCCCTTCGATGGCCGGCTCCACGCGGTCGAACGCCTCGCAGCCGAGGCGATCGATCCCCTCCGGCAAGAGCGTGCGCGGGCCCGCGACCCGCACCTTCGCGCCCAGCTTTCCGAGCGCGTGGATGTTGGAGCGCGCGACGCGGCTGTGCGTGATGTCGCCGAGGATGGCCACCGTGAGGCCCTCGATCCGGCCCTTCTCGCGGCGGATGGTCGCGCAGTCGAGGAGCGCCTGCGTCGGGTGCTCGTGCGCGCCGTCGCCGGCGTTGACGATCGAGCACGAGAGGTTCTTCGCGAGCCAGTGCGGCGAGCCCGCCGACGAGTGGCGCACGACGATCACGTCGGGCCGCATCGCGTCGAGGTTCTTCGCCGTGTCCATCAGCGTCTCGCCCTTGGCCACCGACGAGCCCGAGGCCGAGAGGCTGATCACGTCGGCCGACAGGCGCTTGCCCGCGATCTCGAACGACGTGCGCGTCCGGGTCGACGCCTCCATGAAGAAGTTGATGACCGTCTTGCCGCGCAGGGTCGGCACGCGCTTGATCGGCTTCTCCGAGATCGTCGCGAACGTGTCGGCGAGATCGAGGATGGTCACGATGTCGCCCTTCGAGAGCGGCTCGATCCCGAGCAGGTGCCGGTGGGGGAAGCTCGATTGGCTCACGCGCCCTCCTTCTTGTAGACCGCGACCCGGTCGGGCTCGCCGAGCTCGGTGAGCGAGACCACCACCGTCTCGCCGATCACCGTCGGCGTGGTGAGGCCGACGTAGTCGCCGTGGATCGGGAGCTCGCGGTGGCCCCGATCGACGAGCACCGCGAGCTCCACCCGCGCGGGCCTGCCGTAGTCGCCGAGCTCGGTCAGCGCCGCCCGCACCGTGCGCCCGGTGTAGAGCACGTCGTCGACGAGCACGATCGTCCGCCCGTCGGGCGGGCACGGCAGATCGGTCACGCCCACCTGCGGGCGCGACAGCCCGTCCGAGACGTCGTCCCGGTAGAGCGTGATGTCGATGACGCCGAGCTGGATCTCGCGCCCGAGCCGCGCGCCCACGAGGTGCTTCAGGCGCTCGGCGAGGATCACACCGCCGGTGCGGATCCCGAGGAGCACCGGCGGGCTCTTCGAGGGCCGCGACCGCTCGGCGATGCCGTCGGCGATCCGCGCGAGCGCCGCCTCGACCCCCGCGGCGTCGAGCAGCGTCCGGTCGAGGGCGAGCCCCGCGAGCCTCTTTCCCCGTGTCAT
Organism: Myxococcales bacterium; assembly: GCA_016794325.1. Lineage (GTDB taxonomy): Bacteria > Myxococcota_A > Polyangia > Polyangiales > Polyangiaceae > SXNL01. The sequence goes on from JAEUKG010001210.1 coordinate 2,267, forward strand.
CGCGCACCTCCCTCGCTCGCGTCGAACACCAC
>JAEUKG010001239.1 GCA_016794325.1 Myxococcales bacterium
TTGCGGACGTTGATCTTCACGGGCGTTTTCTCGTCGAGGCGGGGGCAGGCTCGTCCTTCTTCGGCCGAGAAAAGACGCCGCGGCGGACGAGCACGTAGACGGCGGCGAGCGCCGCGATGATCCCCAGCGCGACCCAGAACGACCAGAACGGAGCCTCCCAGCGCCCGCGCGCGAGGCCGGGATCGGGGCGATGGACGATCTCCGTCGCCGCGGTCGCGGGTGAGCTCGAGGTGCCGCTCGTGGGCGGCGCGAGGCCTAACAGCAGGGTCACGGCGAGCGCGTGTGTACCACGATAGGCCCTTGCCGCGAGGCGAAATTCCGTGTGAGCTTGCGGCACCGTGAGCGAACGAGCAGCCGATTCCCCGACGAAGACGCCGAGCGACACCGAGCTCCTCGAGCGGGCGGCCGCGGCGGGGGCCGGGATCCGCCGGGCGCTCGGCGAGCGGGTGGTCGGACAGACGGGCGTGGTCGACCTCATGTTGATCGCCCTGCTCGCGCGGGGCCACGCCCTCCTCGTCGGCGTGCCCGGGCTCGCCAAGACGCTCCTCGTCTCGTCGCTGGCCGACGCCCTCGGCCTGTCGTTCGGTCGCGTGCAGTTTACACCCGATCTGCTCCCCGCCGACATCACCGGCACCGACGTGCTCCACGAGGAGGACGACGGGCGAGGGGGGACGCGGCGGCGCCTCCGCTTCCTCGCGGGGCCGATCTTCCACAACCTCGTCCTCGCCGACGAGATCAACCGCACCCCGCCGAAGACCCAGGCCGCGCTGCTCCAGGCGATGCAGGAGCGCAAGGTGACGGTCGGGACGACGACGCACCCGCTGCCCGATCCGTTCCAGGTCTTCGCGACCCGAAACCCGATCGAGCAGGAGGGCACGTACCCGCTCCCCGAGGCGCAGCTCGATCGGTTCTTGCTCGAGATCCACGTCGGCTACCCGTCGGAGGACGAGGAGCGCGAGATCGCGCGGAGGACCACCGGCGCCGCGATCGGCGAGGTGCCGCACGTGCTCACCGAGGCCGACGTGGTCGCGCTCCAGCGGCTCGTCCCGCGCATCCCGGTCACCGACGAGGCGGTGGCGCTCGCGGTCGCGCTCGGCCGCGCGACCCGCCCCGGCGACGCTCGCGCGCCCAAGGAGGTCTCGAGCTACGTGCGCTTCGGCGCCGGCCCCCGCGGCTCGCAGGCCCTCGTGCTCTCGGCGAAGGCCCGCGCGGCCCTGCTCGGTGAGGCCGCCGCCGACGTCGAGGACGTCCGCGCCATGGTGGAGCCGGTGCTGCGGCACCGCCTCGTCCTGTCATACCGCGCGGAGGCCGAGGGCGTCCGCGACGTCGACGTGCTCCGTCGCGTCGTGGAGACGACGAGGTAGCTTTCCCGGCGTGTCGGGCACGCGCACGGGAGTCTCCGGGGGGCCACCTTGGTGGCGGCATGCACTCCGGGGCTACGTTGTGTCGCGCACGCGCATGCGCACGAGGACGAGGACGCGCACGCGCGCGAGGACGAGGACGAGGACGAGGACGCGCACGCGCACGCGCACGCGCACGAGTACGAGGACGAGGACGAGGACGCGCACGAGCACGAGCGCGAGGACGCGCGGGGCGGAGCGAGGGC
>JAEUKG010001251.1 GCA_016794325.1 Myxococcales bacterium
AGAGGCCGCCCGCGAGCGGGCCGAGCGACACCGCGTTCACCCGAACCCCCGCCGCCCCGAGCTCCTTCGCGAGCGCCATCGCCAGCGCGCCGAGCGCGCCCTGCGCCGCCGCGAACGCCGGCGGCAGCGGCAGCGACTGCCCGCGGTCGAGGGCGCACACGAAGACGATGCTCCCGCGGCGGCGCTCCGCCATCCCCGGCGCCGCGGCGCGCGCCGCGAGGAGCGCGCCGTCGGGGCCGACCGCCGCCACCCGCCGCGCCTCGCTCGGCGTCGCGTCGTGGAGCGACGCGGGCCCGAGCACACCCGCGCAGTGCGCGAGGTAGGTGAGCCCCGCGGCGTGCTCCTCGAGCTCGCGCGCGGCGCCCTCGGTCGTGAGGTCGAGCGCGACCGGGCGCGCGCCCGTCTGCTCCGCGAGCGCGAGCGCGCGATCGCGGCCGCGCGCGTACGTGAACGTCACCGCCACGCCCCGCGCGCGGAGCTCGCGCACGAGCGCGGCTCCGACGTACCCCGAGCCGCCGATCACGAGGGCCGACTCGGTCATCACACGCCTCCGTCGACGTGGAGCTTGGCTCCGGTGACGAGCGAAGCCGCGTCCGACGCGAGGAACACGCAGCTCTCGGCGACCTCGTCGGGGCTGCCGACGCGCCCGAGCGCCGACTGGGCCTCGAACTCGCGCACGCGGTGCGGCAAGAGCGAGCGCCCCATGCCCGCGTCGAGGATGCCGGGGGCGACGCAGTTGACCCGCACGCCGTGCCGGCCGACCTCCCGCGCGAGCGCCTCGGTGAGGCCGCGCAGCCCCGACTTCGCGGCCGCGAAGTGGGCCGGCGACTCGACCACGCGCTCGGACGCGAAGCTGCCGATGAAGAGGATCGAGCCCGACCTCTGGCGGATCATCGCGCGCAGCGCCGCCCTCGCGAAGAGGTACGCGCCCTTCAGGTGGACGTCGACGACCTCGTCCCACTCGTCCTCTTCGAGCATCGCGATCGGCAGCGCCTGCATCGACCCCGCCGCGTGCACGAGGACGTCGATCCCTCCCCACGCCGACGTGACCGCGGCCACCGCCGCCCGCGCGTGGGCGCCGTCGCGCACGTCGCCCGCGATCGCGGCCCCGCCGGCGCCGAGCGCCTCGAGCTCGGCCGACACCACCGCCGCGTCGGCCGCGCGCGCGCGGTAGGTGAACGCGACCTTCGCCCCCGCGCGGCCGAAGCCGAGCGCGATCGCGCGCCCGAGCCCGCGCGATCCTCCGGTGACCAGGCATCGCTTGCCCGCGAGCCGGCCCGTCACCGGAGGATCTCCAGCCGGCGAGCCCCGCGGCTCGCGGGCACCGGCGGGTACGTCGCCCCGCCGCGTCGCTCGTTCCACGTCGCCGGTCGGAGCATGAAGTGATCCTCCTTCTCTCGGTAGAGCACGTTGTAGGCGCACACCGGGACGGTGGTGCCGTCCGCGTAGCAGTTGCTGTCGCAGCACTGCGCGAGGCGCTCGGTGTCGAACGTGTCCTCGTCCATGTGCGAGTGCACGTAGATCGCCTTCGACGCGCGCTCGCTCACGCGCAGCGCCTCCCCCGGGGCGAGCTCGCGATCGCGTGGGAAGAGCTCGGCGAGCACCCGCTTCAGGATGCCGAGCACCCGCTCGCTCTCCGGCCCGTCGGACGTCCACAGGTGATCGATCGCCCCGAGGAGCGCCTGCTCGAGCTTGCGCGTCGGCTCGAGGTAGAGGCGATCGCCGAGGCAGTCGTAGAGCACCTCGCGGGGCATGAAGCGCGTGAACGGGACCGGCGGCCCGCCCGACGGATCGAGGAGGAGGTAGGCGATCTGGTAGCAGAGCGGGTGCGCCTGCGGCGACGGCACCCAGTCGTCCCGCTGGAGGAGGCCGTTCGTCTGCTCCGCGAAGCGGTCGAGCACCTCGACCATCGAGATCCGCCCCGAGCGCGGGAACGACCCGCCGCTCTGGCCGGTGTAGGTGATGGTGTGGACCTCGAGGTGACGGATGTTCGAGCGGGAGAGCGCGAGGTCGAGGATGCGCCCGATCTCGTGGTCGTTGTACCCGAGGGTCATCACCGGGATGAGGGTGGTGTCGACGCCGTGCCGCTCGAGGACGTCGAGGCAGCGGAGCTTGGTGTCGAGGAGCCGCGCCCCCTGCATCGCGACGTCGGCCTCCGGATCGAAGGTGTCGAACGAGAGCGCGATCCGCACCCCTCGCTCGGCGAGCGCGGCGACGAACGCCTCGTCCTTGACCAGTCGCAGGCCGTTCGAGCACACCGTCACGCGGTGCACCCCCGCCGCGCGCGCCAGGTCGACGAAGGCGAGGAGCTCCGGGTGCAGGGTGGGCTCGCCGCCGGTGAGGTTCAGGATGTCGAGCTCTCCGTGCTCCGCGCCGAGGTGCGCGAGGACGCGCTCGAACTCGCCGCGCGGCATGTGGTACGCGCCGTCGTTCTTGTTGTGCACGTAGCAGATCGGGCAGTCGAGGTTGCACGCGCTCGTGATCGTCACCACCGGCAACCGGACGCGCTGCTCGTGGGCGTCGCACACGCCGCAGTCGAACGGGCAGCCGAGGGTCACGGGGCGCGCGAAGCGCCCGGGCGCCGTCGGCCGGGCCGCGATCGCGCGGGTGCGCTCGTACCAGGCGGCGTCGGTCGAGAGCCGCACCGTGGCGTCGCCGTGCTCGGGGCACGTCTTCTCCAGCCACACCTCGCTCGAGGCCGTGGCGACGACGCGCGCCGGCACCGCGTTCTTGCAGGCGCGGCAGAGGCTCGTCGTCTCGTGAAGGAGGCGCGACGGCGGGCTCACACGACCTCCGCGATGGCGTCGAGCTCGCGTCGGCAGTCGGCCGCGAGCGCGAGGAGCGTCGCCTCCGGGACGTCGAAGCGCGGCTGCAGGCGGAGGATGCTCCAGTCGTGCCCGCAGACGAAGGTGAAATATCCGCGACGGTATAGCCTGGCCGCGACCAGGGGGCCGATCGTCGGGCGACCGGCGAGCGCGGGGAAGCCGAGCTGCTCGAACGACACCCAGGGGTGGTCGGGCTGGACGAGGGGGACGCCGAGCATGAAGCCGACGCCGCGCACCTCGCCCGAGAAGAGCGGCGAGCCGCGGAGCGACTCGGCGAGCGAAGCGCGGAACGAGGCGCCGAGCGCCCGCACCCGCGCGAGGAGCGGCTCGTCGAGCACGTCGAGCGCGGCGAGGGCCGCGACCGCGGTGAGCGCGTTGTAGCTCATCGTCATGTTGTGCGACTCGCCGTCCTCGAAGTCGGCGCCGTAGGCGCGCTCGAACCACGCGCCGGTCGTGAGCATCGCCGAGATCGGCGCGAGGCCGCCGCCGAGCTGCTTGGCGAGGATCACGGCGTCGGGCCTGCGGGGCCACGACGCGCTCTTCAGGAAGTGCCCCGAGCGGCCCATGCCCGTCTGGACCTCGTCGGCGACGAGGAGCGCGCCGTGCCGCCGGGTGAGCTCGCAGACCGCGTCGACGTAGCGCTCGGGCAGCTCGCGCACCCCGCCCTCGCCCTGCACCGGCTCCACCACCACCGCCGCGACGTCGCCCTCGCCGAGCGCGCGCGCCAGCGCGTCGACGTCGCCCCACGGGAGGTGCTCCGCGCCCGGCAGGTGAGGCCCGAAGGGCTCGCGGAACGGCCCGTCGTGCATCAGCGACACGCTGCCGAAGGTGCAGCCGTGGTAGCCGCGGTCGAGGCCGAGGATGCGGGGGCGCCGGGTCGCGGCGCGGGCCAGCTTGAGCGCGGCCTCGACGCCGTCGCTCCCCGAACATGCAAAATACACGCGATCGTACGCGCCCGAGCGCTCGCACAGGCGCCGCGCCAGGCGCCCCGCGAACGGGTTCACGCGAGACGGAAACCAGTTGGGCGCGTCCGAGTCCAGGAAGGCGCGGATCGCCGCGGCGATCGCCGGGTGGCGGTGGCCGAACGCCTGCGTCCCGTGGAAGTCCTCGAGGGCGCGCCCGTCCTCGAGCACGACGCGGCCCGCCTCGGCGCGGACGAAGCGAATGGGCTCTCCCGCGAGCTCGGCGCGCCCGTAGATCCACGGGTTCACGAAGTCGCGGTAGTCCTCGAACCCCCCGCGCATGATCGACTCGAGGGTCTCCATGCGCGGGAGAGTGTCACACCCCGTGCGAGGGGTCGAGGGGCCGCTCAGCTCACTTCTTGGGAGCCGCGGAGCCGGTCGCCTTCGGCGCCGCCGAAGCCGCGCCCGACGCCTTCGGCGCCGCCGAGGCCGCGCCCGACGCCTTCGGCGCCGTCGTCGCGGTCGCCTTGGGCGCCGTGCCACCGCCGCCGCCACCGCCGCCG
>JAEUKG010001266.1 GCA_016794325.1 Myxococcales bacterium
GAGGGGCGACACGAGGGCGACGCCGTTGGCCGCCCCCTCCCCCGCCCCGGCGCCGAGCGCCCGCAGGCGATCCTCCGCGGCGCGGACGCCGACGACGGCCATGTTCTTCTCGGTCTCGGCCGTGAGCACCGCGCGCTCGGACGACGCGCCGCCCTCGAAGAGCTTCTTCTCGCGGGCGAGCTCGGCCTCGGCCTGGGTGAGCTTGCTCTTGGCGGCGAGGTAGTCGGCGCGCGCGCGCCCGACGTCGACGCTGTCGAGCACCACCAGCGTCTGGCCCTTGGTGACCCGCTGCCCGGGCTGCACCGGCACCGACGCGACCCGCGCCGAGACGCTCGGGCCGACCCGCGCGACGCGCTTGGGCTCGAAGTCGATGACCCCCGCGCACGTCACCGACACCCGGCGCGCGGCCGACTTCGAGGGCTCGACCGAGAGCTTGGCGGCCTCGAGCGCCTTGTCGCCGAGCTCGACGTCGGCCTCCTTCTTGGCCGGCTTCGCCGGCGCCGAGTCGGCGTGCTTCTCCTTGCACCCGGCCGCGGCGAGACCGCAGGCGAGCGCGATCGAGAGAAGCGCTGGGCGGGCCCGACCCATCGCTCGAACGATTGCAGATTTTTCGGCTTCTCGCCGACAAAAAGGCCAATTATCTTGCCTGCGTGTCAAAGCGACTCACTCGCCGCGAGGCGGCCGAAACGAAGGCCGACGATTCGCCGTCGGCGCCGCTCTCGGGCGGCGACTCGCCGCGCCGCCGACGCCGCAAGCGCATCACGCAGATGCTCCAGGTGCTGTCGTTCGTGCTCGTGGCGGTCCTCGGATCGCTCATCTTCGCGAGCAAGGTCGGCGCGCAGGCGGGCAAGGGCGGCGCGCCCGCGGCTCCGGCCGGCGGCGGAGGCGCGGCGAAGCCCGCGGCGTCGGCGGCTCCCGCCGCCGCGAAGGACGCGAAGGACGCCAAAGATCCGAAGGCCGCGGCCGCGAAGGACGCGAAGGATCCGAAGGCCGCGAAGGACGCGAGCGCGGAGGCCTCCGCCGACGACGCGGGCCCGAGCGACGCCGGGCCCGGCTTCGGCCCCGACGGCAGTCAGGTCGACTACGCGACCGTGCAGACCGACGACGACTTCCCCAAGGACATGTCGGCGGAGGAGAAGGCGTCGATCGGCACCGGCAAGGTGCCGATCCACCGCGAGGGCCCGTTCCGCTCGCCGTTCGCGCACCCGAGGTTCGGCGGGCCGACCAAGGTGAAGGTCGGCTTCGTCATCGGCTCGATCCGCGAGTTCAACATCCAGACGGGCGGCTTCGAGGCCGAGTTCTTCGTGTCGCTCACCGGCGACAAGGACCTGCCTCAGATCAACGTGTATTTCCCCAACGGTCACGACGTGAACGAGACCGTCATGGCCGACACGCCGACCTTCAAGCTCTCGCGCTTCTCGGGGAAGTTCGTGAGCACGATGGATCTCCGGAACTACCCGTTCGACACGCAGGAGCTCCAGATCGTGATGGAGGACAAGATGGCGGGCGTCGACCAGCTCATCTTCGAGCCCGACAAGCCGCGCACGTCGCTCGACTCCGAGTTCCGCATGCCGAGCTTCTCCGTCGGCTACGTCGGCGCGAAGTCCTACAAGCACTCGTACCCCACCCGCTTCGACCGCGACGACCTCTACATCTCGCGCTACAAGTTCATCCTCGGCATCGACCGCTTCGCGACGAGCGCGGCGTTCTCGGTCTACGTCCCGGCGTTCATCATCGTCCTCATCTCGCTCATCGGCATGTGGGTGCCGCCCGACGAGCTCGAGGTGCGCAGCAACGCGGGCGCGCCGATGCTCGCCGCGGCCGTGCTCTTCCACTACTCGCTCATCCAGGCGCTGCCAGCGACGGGCTACCTCACCCGCGCCGACAAGCTGATGCTCGGCGTGTACATCTCGCTCCTCATCAACATGGCGTCGACCTGGGCGCTCCTCATCGTCGACGAGCACAACGTCGACAAAGCCTTCCGCTGGGCCCGCGCCGCGGTGCCGCCGCTCACGGTGGTCGTCATGGTCCTCGTCTGCATCTGGTGAGCCGAAACATGGTCAAGTGGATCCTCATCGCCGTCCTCACCCTCGTCGTCGGGCTCGCCGCCGGCTTCTTCATCGGCCGCTACACCCTCGAGCGCCAGTGGCGCCAGCCGGTGATGATGGTCACGCCGGAGATGGAGAAGCGCGCCCAGGCCGGCGACGCCGACCCCACCCCGAAGGCGGGCTCGCGCATCCTCATCCCCATGCCGCTCGAGCGCACGCGCCTCGTCGCGCGGGACATCGTCAAGAAGGACCCCCTCGTCGCCATCGTGTCGACCGTCGGCAACGGTGAGGACGGCAGCGAGCTCCACCTCCGTGTCGAGAACCGCGGCACCTGCAAGGTCGTCGGCTACGAGGGCATCGCCTACGGCTTCGACGCCTACGGCGTGCCGCAGAAGATGAACAAGAACGGCGAGCACTACCTCGCCTTCAAGGCCGAGAAGGTCGCGATCGAGCCGAAGGGCATCGCCCAGCTCGAGAGCAAGATGCGCTACCCGGAGACCGCGTCGCTGGTCGTGGCGCACATCGACCGCGTGGACTGCGAGAGCGGCAACCGCTGGGCGCGCCAGTAGGCTCATTTCGGCTCAGCGGCGACCTCAGCCGCGTGGCGCCGAGGAGGCCCCTTTTCGACCGGAGCGCCCGCGAGCCCAACGATCTCGCTGGGTTACCCAGTGCGCCATTCGCCCTAAGTCCATGGAATACATGGACTTACACTGGAAATTTCGCTTGCGGGTGTTCCATGTGCGTGCCACAACGCGCCCCATGGGAGCGGTGACGGGGGAGCGGTTTTCGACGAAGGACGGGGTGCGCGACGCTCTGATCGAGCTCGCGACGTCGCCCGACGTCCGCAACGCGCCGGCGCAGCTCGTCATCTTGCTCGGCAAGCTGGCGGATTGGGTCCGCCAGCACCGCTGGACGGCGGCGCACTGGCTCGAGGGTGACCTCTGCATCGAGCTCACGCCTCACGCGGGCGGCTCGCTCGTGTCGCTCTCGTCCGACATGGGCTTCGGCCTCAACGCCACCGTCTTCCCGCCGGTGCTGTGCGACGAGGTGCCGTTCGCGGATCTCGAGTGGATCGCCGAGAACGTCCCCGAGCTCGCGAGCCCGCTCCACACCTACCGCGGCCGCGACCGCATCCACCTCGAGCTCCGCCGCGACGACCGCGACGAGGTGGCGGAGGCCGCGCCGGCGGTGCCCGAGCCGCCGGAGACGGTCCGCTCGGTGCAGCTCAGCGCGCTCGACCCCGAGGCCACGCTCGCCGTGCCCGCCCTCACCGAGCTGCTCGTCGCCGAGATGCGCACGATCTGAGCGCCGCGACGTGACGCGCCGCGAGCAGGCCACGACCCTCGCCCAGTGGCTCGCCCTCGGCTCGGCGGTCGGCGTCCTCTGCGGAGCGGCGTCGGCCCTCTTCTTGTGGCTGCTGGACCGCGCCACCGCGTTCCGCGAGGGACACGAGAGCCTCGTCTACCTGCTGCCGGTCGCCGGCCTCGCGATGGGCTGGCTCTACGAGCGCTTCGGCGCGCCCATCAAGGGCGGCAGCAACCTCGTCATCGACACCATCCACGACGACGGGCCGGAGATCCCGTTGCGCATGGCGCCGATGGTGCTCGCGGGCACCGTGATCACCCACGTCTTCGGCGGCAGCGCGGGGCGCGAGGGCACGGCGGTGCAGATGGGCGCGAGCCTCACCGACTGGGTCTCGCACCGGCTCGGCCTGGCGCGGCACACCCGGAGGCAGCTCCTCGCGGCGGGCGTGGCCGGCGGCTTCGGCTCGGTGTTCGGCACGCCGGTCGCGGGCGCGGTGTTCGGGCTCGAGGTCGTCGTGCTCGGGCGGATCGAATACGAGGCGCTCGCGCCCGCGCTCGTCGCCTCCGTCGTCGGCGACATGACGACGCGCGCGCTCGGGATCGCCCACACCGCGTACCCCGCCGCGCCGGCGGTCCCCCTCACGCCCCTGCTCGTCGGCAAGTGGGCGCTCTTCTCGGTGGGGATCGCCCTCGCCTCCACCGCGTTCATCGAGCTGACCCACCTCGTGAAGCGCCAGGGCGAGCGGTGGGTGCCGCGCCTCCCGCTCCGGATGGCGATCGGCGGGGCCGCGGTGGTCGTGCTGTGGAAGGTCGTCGGCACGAGCGACTACCTCGGCCTCGGCGTCCCCGTCATCGTCCGCGCGTTCGAGGATCCTCGGCTGCCGGCCTACGTCTTCGCGCTCAAGCTCGTCTTCACCGCGATCACGGTCGGCAGCGGCTTCCTCGGCGGCGAGGTGACCCCGCTCTTCTTCGTCGGGGCCGCCCTCGGCAGCGTGATGGCCCGCCTCCTGGGTATCCCTATAGAGCTAGGAGCGGGCGTCGGGCTCGCGGCGGTGTTCGCGGCGGCGTCGAACACGCCGCTCGCGCTGTCGATCATGGCGGTGGAGCTCGTGGGCGGCGGCGCGCTGCCGCACGTCGTCATCGTCTGCGCGCTCGCGTACCTCCTCGGCGGGCACCGCAGCATCTACCCCTCGCAGCGGGTCGCGCGGGGCAAGTGGGGCGCGCTCCTGCCGCGGGTGACCGCGCTCCGCGACTGGCTCACGACGAAGGCCCCCGAAGCGGAGGCGCCCGGCGCGAAGGCCCAGGATACGAGAGCCGGCGACGCGAAGACCCCCGACGACGGGGGCTGACGGGTGCGCGCGCTACTGGCGCGCCATCCACGGGCAGATGCCGACGAGCTTGCGGAAGGGCCGCCGGCTACACTTGAAGCCGGTCTGCTTGCCGTAGTCGGTGACCTCTTCGCACTCCTGCGACTTCTCGTACGAGCCCTCGCCCCACTCGATGCCGCGCTTGCACTCGCCGAGCTCGTAGACGTCCCACGTGTAGTAGCCGAGCGGGTTCCACCAGTGGTGGACCTTCACCGTCATGTACGCGCCCTGCTCGTACTTCTCCATGCACGCGGCGAACTCCGGCCCACCGCGGATCACCTGGAACTGATCGCCGGGACAAGGGTCCCACTCGATCTCGACGTCGAGCTGCGTGGCCTTGCCCTTGTCGTCGACCTCGGTGACGGTCTTGCGAACGAGCTGCCCGACCGACTCGTATCGGCTGTCACGGTGGCAGCCCGCTAGAGCTAGGCACGTGATTCCGCAAAGAAATACCGAAAACCGGCGCACGGGTGGCAGACTACCATCTGGCCTTTGGGGGATCGAGAGACCTATGCTACCGGAATTACGGATGCGTAATGTCAGTGCCAGAGCGCTCCTCTGCGCAGGAGGTGCGATCGCCGCGGTGTCTCTCGCGGGGGCTGCACGCGCCGAAGCGCCGGCGCAGACGGGCGCGCCGCTGGCCCTGTCGCTCGAAGAGACGCTCCGACGCGCGGAGGCGCAGTCGCCCCGCGTGCTCGCGGCGAAGCGGGCCGTCCGCGAGGCGCGTGCGAAGAAGGTGGGCACCGCGATCGTCGTCCCGGCGAACCCCCGCCTGTCGGGCGATCTGCGGCCCCCGGTCACGCAGGGGACGCTGCACGACCTCGGCTACGCGGCCCAGCTCGAGATCCCCCTCGATCTCACCGGGCAGCGCCACACCAAGGTGCGCGAGGCCGAGCGGGGCATCGAGGTCGCGGGGGCCGATCTCGCGGTGGAGCGCCGCGAGGCGCGGAGCGAGGCGTGGAGCGCGTACGTGCACGCCGAGGCCGCGTCGGCGCGCATCGAGGCCAACATCGCGCTCGTCCGCATCGGTGAGCGCATCCTGAACGCGGCGCGCCAGCGCGCGAGCCAAGGCGCGAGCGGCGACATCGATCAGACGATGGCGACGACCGAGCTCGCGGAGCTCGCGGCCCAGGTCGAGTCCGCGCGCCGTCAGTACGGCGAGCACCTCGACGCGCTGCGAGAGGCGCTGGATTTGCCGGCCGAGCAGCGGCTCGCGCTCACGACCCCCGCGCTGGTCGACCCCCCGCCTGCGCCCGACGAGGCGACGCTCGTGACGAGGGCGATCGCCGTCCGGCCAGAGCTCGGCGCGATCCGGTCGCGCCTGGCGTGGCTCGGCGCGACGGACGACCGGCTCGTGCGCGAGACGCTCCCGAAGATGGGCGTGTACCTCGGCGTCGACGCCGCGCCCGTCTCTCCGATCTTCGGCCTCGTGGGGCTCTCGGTGGAGCTCCCCGTGGCGCAGCGGAACCAGGGGCCGCGGGCGCAGGTGGCGGAGGCGCGCACGAGCGAGAGCGAGCGCCTCGACCTCCAGGCCCGCCAGATCGCCCGCGAGGTCGCGCGGGCGCGCGCGGCGTACGAGTCGCGGCGCTCGGAGCTCAAGGTCATCTCCGAGACCGCGCAGCCCGCGGCCGAGCGGACCCTCGAGCTCGTGGAGATCGGCTGGCTCGCCGGCCGCTTCGACATCTTCCGCGTGACCACCGCCGCCCGCGACGTCGCTCGCGTGCGGGGCCTCCGCCTCGACGCGCTCGAGGCAGCGTGGGTCGCGCGGGTCGCGCTCGATCGCGCCGTAGGAGGCCTCCCGTGACCCAGGTCGACGAGCCCAGCATGCGCAGCCAGCCCGCGGCCGCGCCGCCCAAGAGGGGCGCGCGGATCGCGATGATCGCGGCCCCGATCGTCGTGATCGGCGCGGTCGCCGTCGGGTACCTCGCGCTCCGGAAGCCGGCCGAGGGATTCACCGAGCCACCGCGCGACGTCCCGACGTTCGACGGGCAGTGGATCCGCTACTCGCCGGCCTTCGCGGGCCGCGCTGGGCTCGAGTTCGCCGCCGCCGAGAACGGCGCCCTCGCGCCCGTCGTCAACGTCACCGGCACCGTCGACTTCGACCCGCAGAAGGTCGCGGTCATCGGCGCGCGCATCACCGGCCGCGCGCGGTCCATCGCCAAGTTCCCCGGCGATCCGGTGAAGCCCGGGGAGACGCTGGCGACGCTCGAGAGCGCGGAGCTCGGGCACGCGCAGACGTCGCTCCTCGCGGCGCGCGCCCACTCCGAGGCCGCGAACGCCAACGAGGCGCGCGAAAAGCACCTCGCCGAGGCGAAGGTCTCGTCGGCTCGCGACGCCGAGCTCGCGCGCGCGTCGGCCCAGGCCTCGAAGGCGGAGCTCACCGCGGCCGAGCAGCGCGTCCGCGCGCTCGGGGGAGACGGCACCTCGGGCGAGCTCGGGGTGCTCGCGGTGACTAGCCCCATCGCCGGCAAGGTCGTCGAGTCGAAGCTCTCACGCGGCCAGTCGGTCGAGGCGAGCGCGGTGCTCTTCAAGGTCGCCGACCTCTCCCGGGTCTGGATCGAGCTCGCCGTCTTCGAGCGAGACTTGACGCGAATCAACGCCGGCGACGCCGTGGAGATCTCTCCGCAGACCAACACCGCAATCACCCTAAAGGGCAAGGTCGCCCACGTGGGCGACGTCATCAACCTCGAGACCCGGAGCGGCGACGTCCGCGTCGTGGTGGACAACCCCGAGGGGTCGCTCCGCCCCGGGCAATCGGTGCTCGCGCGCATCCACACCCAGCAGGCCAAGACCTCGGTGGTGGTGCTCCCGCGCGAGGCGGTCACCAGCGTCGACGGCAAGGCCACCGTCTTCGTCGCGAAGGACGCGACGTCGGTGGAGCCGCGGGCTATCACGATCGGCTCGCAGGACGGCACGAAGGTGGAGATCAGCAGCGGCTTGGCCGCGGGCGAGCGCGTCGCCGTGAAGGGCGTCTTCGCGCTCAAATCCGAGATCTTCAGGTAGCCGTGCTCACGTCGCTCGTCACGATCTCGATCCGCTTCCGCTTCGCGGTGCTCGCGCTCCTCGGCGTGCTCCTCGTGGGAGGCGGGGTCGCGGCCCGCTACCTCCCGATCGACGCCGTGCCCGACGTCTCCACGGTGCAGGTCTCGGTGCTGACCGACTGCCCCGGCCTGTCGCCGGTGGAGGTGGAGCGCACCGTCACCTTCCCCATGGAGGCGGCGCTCAACGGCCTCCCGCGCCTGGTCGAGCTCCGATCTGTATCCCGAAACGGATTGTCGGCGGTCACCGTCATCTTCAAGGACGGGACCGACATCTGGTTCGCGCGGCAGATGGTGCTCGAGCGGGTGAGGAGCGTGGAGAGCAGCCTGCCCAAAGTCGCCGGCAAGCCCGAGCTCTCGCCCGTCTCCGGCGGGCTCGGAGAGATCTACCAGTTCGTCGTCCGCTCCGAGAAGCACTCGCCGATGCAGCTCCGCACGATCCTCGACTGGGAGATCGTCCCCAAGCTTCGTGGGGTCGGCGGCGTCATCGAGGTCAACACGATGGGCGGCGACCTCAAGGAGTACCAGGTCGTCGTCGACCGCGGGCGCCTCCACGCCCACAGGATGACGCTGGCGCAGGTCGCGGAGGCGCTCGCCAAGTCGAACCTCAACGTCGGCGGCGGCTACCTCGACCGCTCCGCCGAGAGCTTCACCCTCACCGCCGTCGGTTCGCTCAAGACCGAAGACGAGATCGCGAACGTCGTCCTGCGCACCGGAGCCGACAGCGGCCCCTTGCTGGTCAAACACGTGGGCCAAGTGCGGGTCGGCTCGGCGCTCCGCCACGGCGTCATCACCCGCGACGGCGAGGGCGAGGCCGTCACCGGCGTCACGATGATGCTCATCGGCGCCAACAGTCGCGACGTCGTCCATGCCGTCAAGGACCGCGTGGTCGAGATCCA
>JAEUKG010000020.1 GCA_016794325.1 Myxococcales bacterium
GGCGGTGACGAGCACGCGCCGCTGGCTCCGCTCGAAGAGCATGACGCCCAGCGCGCGCTCGAGGTCGGCGATCTGCGCGCTGAGCCCCGGCTGCGAGATGCCGCAGCGCTCGGCCGCCCGGTGGAAGGACCGCTCCTCGGCGACGGCGACGGCGTACTGGAGCTGGCGCACCGTGAAGGCGTGGGGGGCGGACCGCATTCGATAATCATTGATTATCGAATCGACAAAATCAATCGATTGGATGAATCTTGGTCCCGACCGTAGGTTCTCTCTCGTGAGCGGCGCGTCGCCGCATCCACCGAAAGAGGAGAGAGCCATGCAGATCCACCAGCGCGTCCCGTCGTTCAAGGTCCAGGCGTTCCACAAGGACGAGTTCAAGACCGTCACCCACGAGGATCTCCTGGGCAAGTGGTCGGTCCTGTTCTTCTACCCGGCCGACTTCACGTTCGTGTGCCCGACCGAGCTCGCCGACCTCGGCGAGCGCTACCGCGAGCTCCAGGCCATGGGCGTCGAGGTGTATGCGGTGAGCACCGACACCCACTTCACCCACAAGGCGTGGCACGACACGTCGGAGACCATCCAGAAGATCGACTACCCCATGCTCGCCGATCCCACCGGCGCGCTCACCCGCGCGTTCGGCGTGTACATCGAGGAGGAGGGGCTCGCCCACCGCGGCACGTTCGTCCTCGATCCCGAGGGCCGCGTGAAGATCATGGAGGTCCACGACGGCGGCATCGGTCGCAACGCGGCCGAGCTCGTCCGCAAGATCCAGGCGGCCCAGTTCGTCGCGACCCACCCCGGCGAGGTCTGCCCCGCCAAGTGGAAGCCGGGCGCCGAGACCCTCAAGCCGAGCCTCGACCTCGTGGGGAAGATCTGAGGCCCGCCATGCTCGAACCGGCCATCCTCGACCAGCTCCGCGTCGTCTTCGCCGACCTCCCCACCTCGCTCGCGCTGTCCGTCCGGCCGAGCGAGCACCCCGCGCAGGGCGATCTCCTCGCGCTCGCCGAGGCGGTGGCGTCGGCGTCGCCGCGGCTCGCGGTGCGCGTCGAGGGTGCGCCGACCTCGGGCGTGGAGCTCTCCATCGTCCGCGACGGCGCGCCCACCGGCGTGGTCTTCCGCGGCGTCCCCGGCGGCCACGAGCTCACGTCGCTCGTGGTCGCGATCCTCCACGCCGCCGGCAAGGGCCGCCAGCCCGACGACGGCGTCAAGGCGCGGATCCGCGCGCTCGCAGGCCCCGCCGAGGTGCGCACGTACGTGTCGCTCGCGTGCACCAGCTGCCCCGACGTCGTGCAGGCCGCGAACCTCGTCGCGCTGCTCCACCCGTCGATCGGCCACACCATGATCGACGGGGCCCTCGCCCAGGACGAGATCGCGCGCCTCGGGATCCAGGGGGTCCCCGCGGTCTTCGTCGGCGACGAGCTCGTGCACTCGGGCAAGGGGACGCTCCTCGAGATCCTCGCTGCCCTCGAGCAGAAGCTCGGGACCGCGCCGTCGTCCGAGCCCCCGGCCGCCGCGGTCGCCGACTACGACGTGGTGGTGATCGGCGGCGGCCCCGCCGGCATCGCGGCCGCGATCTACAGCGCGCGCAAGGGCCAGAGGACGGCCATCGTGGCCGATCGCGTGGGCGGCCAGCTCCAGGAGACGGTCGGCATCGAGAACATGATCGGCCAGACCTACACCGAGGGGAAGCGGCTCGCCGCCGAGCTCGACGCCCACGTGCGTGCATACCGCATCGATCTGCTCGAGCACCGGCGGGTGGCGCGCATCGAGCGCGGCGCCAGGAAGGAGCTCGTGCTCGACGGCGGCGAGCGGCTGCGGGCCGACTCGGTCATCGTCGCGACGGGGGCCAAGTGGCGCGAGCTCGAGGTCCCGGGCGAGCGGGAATACGTCGGGCGCGGCGTCGCGTTCTGCCCCCACTGCGACGGCCCGTTCTACGCCGGGAGGCCGGTCGCGGTGATCGGCGGAGGCAACTCCGGCGTCGAGGCCGCGCTCGATCTCGCGGGCATCGTCTCCCACGTCACGGTCGTCGAGTACGGCGACGCGCTCCGCGCCGACGCCGTCCTCGTCGACAAGCTGCGCCAGCGGCCAAACGTCGCGATCGTGACCGGCGCCCGCACCACGGCCATCGTCGGCGACGGCGCCAAGGTCACCGCGCTCGAGTACGAGGAGCGCGCGACCGGCGAGCGCGTGCGCCTGCCCCTCGACGGGGTGTTCGTGCAGATCGGCCTCGTGCCCAACAGCGGCTTCCTCGGCGACCTCGTCGAGCGGACCGCGCGCGGCGAGATCGTCGTCGACGACAGAGGGCGCACCAGCGAGCCCGGCGTGTTCGCCGCCGGCGACGTGACGACGACGCCGTTCAAGCAGATCGTCATCGCGGTGGGCGAGGGCGCCAAGGTCGCGCTCGCCGCCTTCGAGGCCCGCACGCTGGGCGCGTGACGCGCGCGTCGCGGCGCCCCGCGGTGCTCGCTCGCTACGTGAGCAGCGCGTCGAGGGCCTCGCGGCACGCCTCGGCGAGGCTCGCCCGCGTGATCGCCGCCGTGAAGCCTTCGGCGACGCACTCGAAGGTCTCGTCGTGGAACGTGAGGAGGTAGTGGTGGTAGCGCGTCCACCGCGCGGGGTCGTAGGCGCGGTGGACCGCGTTGATCCTCCGGAGCTCCTCCGTCCACGACGAGCGCGCGACGGTGTGGGCGGCGTACGCGCGGAGGCCCTTGCCGTGCAGCGGGTGGCCGTCGAGGACCTCGTCGTTCGGAGCGCCCATCCGGACCGACGCGACGCGGTGGAAGCGGACGACCACCACGCGGTCCTCGTCGCGCCCGAGGTAGAGGAGCGTCGCGCGCCCGCCGTCGGACACGAGGTGCGGGAGCGGCGCGCCGGCGTCCCACGCCGGGAACCCCTCGCAGGGGACGGCGTGCTCCTCGGCGCGCGCGTCGGAGAGGGCGCGCTCGGCCTCGAGGAGGCGGTCGTACGCGCGCCGGTAGTCGCCCACCTCGTCGCCGGTGTGCCGCCCGCGCAGGGCCGCGCCCCGACGATCGAGCTCGCGCCGCGCCTCCTCGAGCTCCCGTTCGCGATCGCCCTCGGCCACCGTCGATGGAGTCTACACGGACCTTCAGTCCTCGAGGCAGTAGAGGTGCACGTCGGCGTTGCCGCACTGGTGAGCGTACCGGGACTCCGTCCAGTTCTTGTCGGTGGCGTTGGCGTCGCCGGCGATGGCGATCAAGCTGCCGCTCGTCCAGCTCTCGCAGTTCGCGGCCGCGGGGCCGCCGTTGGAGAGCGTCCCGGTCCACACGAGGCGCTCTCCGCCCGAGGCCTTGCCGTCGGGGCCCGGCACGGCGACGAGCGGCGGCTTCCCGACGGCGTCGAGGATCCGGGCGCCCGTGGTCGAGACGCGCGGCCCCTTGTCGGTGAAGCGATCGATCGCGCTCCTGCCCACGACCGAGATCCAGGCTTTGTAGCTCCCGCCGCCCGCGATCGCCGCCTCCGCCTTGCAGATGCGGTCGGCCGCGGCGAGCCCGTCCCCCGCGAAGCTCGCGTCGATGGTCTTGGCCGCCTGGACCAGGTTGCCGCCGTACCCTGCCGCGGTCACGAAGACGCGCTTGCCCTTCGGCGCGACGTCGGCGTTGCCCGCGTCGACCGCGGCGTCACCCCCGCCGCCGGTCGCGGCGTCGGGGCGCGCGGCGTCCTCGACGCCGGCCTCCGCCGGCGCGGCCGGGTCGCTGGTGGAGAACGGATCGCACGCGACGAGCGTCGCGCAGAGGAGCCAGGCGTGGCGGCTTCGCACGGCTCCCAGGATAGCTCTTGGGGTGCACGACCGCGAGCGCTACCCGCGCTTGCTCCCGATGAGGTAGGTGACCGGCTCACCGCCGACGACACGTGCAGAATGCACGGTTCCGGCGGGGAGCCAGTCGCGGTCGCCGGGGCCGAGGACGTGCTCTTCGCCGAGGGCGGTGAGCGCGAGCCGGCCGCGCACGACGCAGTGCGACTGATCTTCGCCGTGGGTATGAGGCGGGTACGTCGCTCCCGGGCCGTCGGTCCACGCGTACACCGAGTAGCCGTCGGCCTCGAGCTGCGCGCGGAGCGCGGCCTCGGTGGGGGCGCCCTGCCCGCTCCATCGCGCGACCCTCACGGCG
The DNA here is from genome assembly GCA_016794325.1 of Myxococcales bacterium. Taxonomy (GTDB): domain Bacteria; phylum Myxococcota_A; class Polyangia; order Polyangiales; family Polyangiaceae; genus SXNL01. Next base: position 4,128 of record JAEUKG010000020.1, read on the forward strand.
AACTCGCCCGGCTCAGTCCTCGACGAAGTCGAGCTTGGGCTCGGCCTCCGAGCGCAGCGCGAGCGTGCGCGTCTCGGCAGGGCGATCCGGGTGCACGAGGTCCCGCCGCGAGAGGACGACCTCCGCAGCGCGGATGCGGTCGACGCGCCAGCCGGTGAGTCCGTTCCGGGCGCTCTCGCTCCTCCCGACGTGATCTCCGCGCTCGACGACCCAGCCGACGCCGCGCGGGTCTCGCAGCATCGCCCGCTCGGCGCTCCCGCCGACGACGGCGACGAGCTGAAGATCCTCGAGCGCGTAGCGGTGCGCCTTGCGGTCGAGGGTGTCGCCGGGCGACGGCGGGGTCGGGATGACCGAGGGCTGTTCGAACGGATCGCGCCCTCGGCCGAGCGCGCCTTCGTCGAGCTGCGGTGTGGCGGGCGTCGCGGCCGCCGCCGTGACTCCCGCGACTGAGGCGGGGGCCGTCGCCGCCGCGGAGGTGGGGGCCTCGCGCGGCGCCTCCTGGCAGCCGAGGGAGAGCGTCGAAACGAGCGTGATGGTGACGAGAGCAGAGCGCATGGGAGCTACCTCGGACTGGACGTGATGGACTTGGAGAGCTGACACCAACGCCGTGGCCTACCTCGACATTCTTGCACCCAGGTCGGGCGCTGGGAATGCGCGCCGCGCGCGCGGCCGCTCGAGGGCCGGCCGGGCTCGGCGCCCCTGCGCCCGGAGTCGAGCTTCGGAGGCTCTTTCATCGGGACGGCGGCGAGAAGCGCGCGGTCCGATCGGGGCCGACCCACTCGTCCCACTCGGAGCCGTAGCCGTCGTAGCGGATGAAGGAGCGGTTCCCCTCGGTCCGCAGCGCCGTCGCTGGCCAATAGGAGCCGTGCCACTCGACCATGAGCTGGCCCGCGGACGTCTTGCTCCGCCGCCGGATGCGGCTCGGCTCGATCACCTCGTCGCTCTCGGAGCCCCACCCGAGGTAGTGGATCTTCACCCGACCGTCGCTCTGCCGCTCGACGACGCTCGAAGGCCAGAAGGACCCGCCGTGCTCGACGAAGAGCACCTCGTCCGCGATCTCGTCCCGCGGCGGCGTCCGCGGTTGGACGTCCGGCTCGCCTCGCGCGACGGCGGGGCGTGGCTCGGTCGTGACCGAGAGGCTGACGGTGGTGGCGGACGCGCCGAGCGGAGCGAGCCACGCCGCCGCGGCGACGCCGACGCAGCCGAGGGCGGCGATCCAAGGAGCGACGGAGGTCGACATCCTCCTTCCTACGGCTCGCAAACGAGGACGATCTCCGCGCGAGGAGCGGCGACCCGCCGCCGGCCACCGTCGGCCGCCACCCCAAGACTTCATGAATGGTTACGATGGCTTGTATGCTGTCCTGAAAATGGGCAGCAAGCTGCCTAATTTCAGGAGGGGAGCCCCGCCGGCGCCGCGTCCGCCGAAATAGGCAGCAAGCTGCCTAATTTCGGGAGGGGAACCCCGCCGGCGCCGCGTCCGCCGAAATAGGCAGCAAGCTGCCCAATTTCGGGAATGGGGATCCCCGCGAGGCCGCCGCCGCAGCCAGAGCGCGCCCGTCGGCGCGGCGACCGCCTCAGGCCCGCGACTCGAGCGCGGCGAGCACCTTGGCGTGCACTCCGGCGAACGACCCGTTGGAGAGGAGCGCGACGACGTCGCCGGGCTTGGCCTCGCGCCCGAGGACGTCGACGATCTCGTCGACGCTGGCCGCGGCGCGCGCCTTGCCGCCGAGCTCGCGCGCGAGCCGCGGCAAGTCGAGGCGCTCGCCTTCGGGCACGTTGGTGCGGCCGAGCGGCGCGAAGAGGACGCGGTCGGCGGCGCCGAACGCGCGCGTGTATTCGTCTTGGTGGAGCGCGCGGCACGCGGTGGCGCTCCGCGGCTCGAACACCGCCCACAGCGATCCGCTGCGGTGGCGGGCGCGGAGCGCGCGCAGCGTCTCGTCGACCGCGGTCGGATGGTGCGCGAAGTCGTCGTACACCGTCACGCCGCCCGGCGACCCGAGGAGGTCTTGCCGGCGCCGCACCCCGTGGAACGACGCGAGCGCCGATCGCGCCCCGGCGAGCGCCACCCCGAAGCCCTCGGCGCACGCCGCGATCGCCGCGACCGCGTTGCGGACGTTGTGGGCGCCCGGGACGTGCATCGCGAAGCGGCCCGCGGACGTGCCGCCGACGAAGAGGTCGAACGGCATCATCCCGCCGTCGTCCATGCCCGCCGGAGCCCCGAGCCAGGTCGGGGTGACGCCGCCGGTGTCGTCGCCCTCGAGGGCGTAGAAGACGACGCGGGCCTTGGCGTGGGCGAGCGCCAGCCGCCGCGCGGGCTCGTCGCGGGCGTCGACGATCGCGAGGCCGCCCTCGGGGATCCGGCGGAAGAGCTCCGCGAACTGCGCCTCGTAGATATCCTTGTTGGGATAAATGTCGACGTGGTCGTGCTCGCAGCTCGTGACGATCACCACGTCGTCGGGGCCGACGCCCACGTAGTCGAAGAACTTCGGCTCCTTCTTCGAGTACACAGCGTCGTATTCGTCGCCCTCGAGGACGAACGGCGCGCGCTTGCCGGGGCTCGCGCCCGGAGCCCCGGTGGCGACCAGGC
>JAEUKG010000023.1 GCA_016794325.1 Myxococcales bacterium
GAAGCCGTAGCCGGCGATGGTGCCGTAGGCCGCGCGACGGCCGCGCCAGCCTGCGGCCGCCCTCAAGAACAATACGGCCGCGAAGAGCAACCACGTCACGTACCCGAACACCGCCCGGAGGACGTCGGCCATGCTGCCGGACTCGACCCGGTGGGCCCAGAGCGTCCCGGTGAGGATGCCGAGGGTGAAGAGGGGGAAGCCGGCGAGGAGGAAGCGGTGCTCGGCCTTGTCGAGGGCGTCGAGCGGAGGCAGCCGCTGGAAGAGCCCCCCCACCTGCTTGCGCTTGAGGAGGTTCTCTTGCACGAGGTAGAGCGTCGCCGCCGCGAACGCGAGGCTGAAGAGCGCCACGCCCACGATGTTCATCGTGACGTGGAGCGGGAGGATCGCGCTCTTCACCTTCGCCGAGGGCGTGAGGCTGCCCGCGGTGTTGACGAAGCGCGACGCCAAGAGCGACGAGAGCGCGAGCGGCGCGACGAAGGCGCCGACGACGTCGATCCGCCAGCGCGACCGCATGACCAGGTAGACCGCGCACACGACCATCGACAGGACGCTCATCGGGAAGTGGATGCCCTCGACGGGGCACACGCGCCAGACGAACGACGCCACGACGATGTGGGTCGCGTGCAGCAGGGTGGCGACGAGCAGCAAGCGCGGCGCCACCGCCTTGACGTTCTCGCCCCTGCCGAGGAGCACGGCGCCGAAGAGCAGCGTCGTGACGAGGTAGGTCGTCGACGTGAGGACGAAGAGGCCGTCGGCGACGAGCGGGGTCATGGTGCGCTCAGGACACCTTCGCCGCGAGCTCGGTGAAGAGCGCGGCGTCGGCCGGAAGCAGGTCGGAGCCGAGCCACCCCGGCACGACGTCGTACGCGTTGTCGCCCACGATCATCGAGCCCTCGACGATCTCGGCGCCGAGGCCCTCCAGCGTCTCCTTGGCGCGCACCCGGCCCACGAGGTCGAACGGGTCGGGGGTGCCGGTGACCTCCGCGAGCACGCGCACCGCCTCCACCACCCCGATCCGCCGCGACGCCGACGTGACGACGAGCTCGCTGCCCGCGAGGTCCACGCTGCCGTCCATCACCCACGCGTCGAGCGCTGCCTGCGGAAAGAAGACCTTCGTCGCCATGTCGCCTCGACTCTCATTGTAGCCCACACCGCTCTGGTTGTAAGACCATCCCGTGGACGCCGCTCCGGAACAGCCCATCCGCAAGGGACCGCCCACCTTCTCGGTGCGCCTCGCCGCCGCTCGGAAGCTCGCGCCTGCGGTGCGCCTCCTCGCCTTCGAGCGGGTCGACGGCGGGCCCATGGTCTTCGAGCCTGGCCAGTGGATCAACCTCGTCCTGCCCCTCCCCGAGGGCGACACGCGGCGGGCCTACTCCATCGCGTCCGCCCCCGACGGCGCCGGGCGCTTCGAGGTCGCCGTCACCCGGGTCGAGGGCGGCCCCGGCTCCTCGTTCCTCCACGACCTCGACGTCGGCCGCGAGCTCGTCGCGGTGGGGCCCCAGGGGTTCTTCACGCGCCCGCCGCTCGCGACCCACCCCTCGCTGTTCGTCGGCACCGGCACCGGCGTGACGCCCTTGCGCAGCATGATCCACGCCGCGCTCGCCGCCGGGAGCGCGACCCCGATGCGCCTCCTCTTCGGCACCCGCACCCCCGAGGACGTGCTGTTCGCCGACGAGCTCGCCGCGCTCGCCGCCCGGCACCCGAATTTCCGTGCAGAATGCACGCTCTCGCGCGCCCCCGAGAGCTGGACCGGCCGGCGGGGCTACGTCCAGGAGCACGTGAAGGAGCTCTGGCAGGAGCTCGCCGCCGGGGCGACCGAGCCGGTGCACGTGTACGTGTGCGGCCTGCAGCGCATGGTCGGCGCCGTGCGTGACCTCGTGAAGGCCGACCTCGGCGCGACGCGCCGCGAGATCCACAGCGAGCGCTATGATTGAAGGACCCGTGCTCTCCGAACGCGAACGCACCATCGCCGAGCGCCTCGCCGAGGCCGCGATCCCCGGCGGCGACATCCTCGCCGGCGGCGGGCGCGACACCGTCGTCCGCTTCGAGCAGCTCCTCGAGACCCTCGGGCCCGACGTCGCCAAGGCCGCGCGCGCGGGCCTCTGGGCCCTCGAGGCGTGGGCCATGCGCAGCGCCGGCCGCCCCCTCTCGTCCCTGTCGCCCGAGGCGCGGGCGCGGGTCGTCGAGGCCTGGGCCGAGAGCACGTCGCGCTACGAGCGCTGGGCCCTCCGCGGCACGCTGTCGCTCCTGAAGTCCGCCCACTTCGACGACCCGAAGACCTACGACCACGTCGGCTGCAAGCGCGACTTCTCGACCCCCGCCCACGACGAGCCCGCGCCCTGGATGGCGAGCGTCGTCGACGGCCGGCAGGCGACCGAAGATCTCGACCTGTCGTGCGAGGTCGTGGTCGTCGGCACCGGCGCCGGCGGCGCCGCGTGCGCGTACGAGCTCGCCAAGCGCGGGCGCGCGGTGCTCCTGGTCGAGGGCGGCCACTACTACCGCCGCTCGGATTTCGTCGGGCGCCCGGTGGTCTCGTACAAGCAGCTCTACCTCGGCCTCGGATCGACCATCGCCCTCGGCAACGTCGCGGCGCCGGTGTGGGCCGGTCGCGGCGTCGGCGGCAGCACCACCATCAACTCCGGCACCTGCTACCGCGCCCCCGAGTGGACGCTCGACGAGTGGCGCCGCGAGCACGGGCTGGGGATGCTCGGCGGCGGAGAGCTCGACTCGTACTACGAGCGGGTCGAGGCCATGCTCGGCGTGGAGGAGGCGCCGCGGGCTCACCTCGGGGGCGTGGCCCGCGTCGTCGCCCGCGGCGCCGACCTCCTCGGGCTGTCGCACAAGCCGCTCCGACGCAACGCCCCCGGCTGCGACGGCCAGGGGGTGTGCTGCTTCGGGTGCCCGACCGGCGCCAAGCGCTCCACCGACGTGAGCTACGTGCCCGAGGCGCTCAAGCGCGGCGCCTCGATGGTCACCGGCGCCACCGTGCACCGCATCGAGATCATCGACGGGCGCGCCCGCGGCGTCCGCGCGCGGCTCGCCTCCGGCAAGCGGCTCACGGTCCACGCGGAGGCGGTGGTCGTCGCCGGCGGCGCCCTCCTCACCCCGCCGCTCCTCTGGAGGAACGGCCTGTGCGCCCAGTCGGGGTGGCTGGGGAAGAACCTCTCGATCCACCCCGCGACCAAGGTGATGGCGCTCTTCGACGAGACCATCGACATGTCGCGGGGGATCCCGCAGTCGTACACGATCGACTCGCTGCACCGCGAGGGCCTGCTCTTCGAGGGCGCGTCGACCCCGCTCGACGTCACCGCGGTCGCGATCCCCTGGGTCGGCCGGCGCTTCA
>JAEUKG010000024.1 GCA_016794325.1 Myxococcales bacterium
CGAGGCCCTTGTTGATCCCGGTTCGCCGTAGCGCCCCACCGCAGCTCAGACAGAGATCGCGCTCCCGTGCGACTTCCCACCGAAGCTCGGCTGCCCGCATGAGCGCGTCCAAGAACGGCTGCGGCGGGCGGTAGCTGTGAACGGCCACGTAGTGATGGATGAGCGTCGGAGCCGCGTACCGCGTCCCGTCGGCGCCGACGACCCTGATCTCCGCGTGTCCCCACGCACCGGAGTCGTCGTTGGCCGCTGGACAGATATCGCAGAAGTGCATCCCACGGGTGGCGTTCGTGGCCCCGAACTCGACGAGTTGGCGGAGCCTCTCGACGGCGGCAGCGGGCAACACACCGGAGGGGAACAGGTGGCCCTTCTCCAGCCAGCCGACGTTCAGGGTGGGGACGGACGAAGCGCCAGCCTGTCGCAAATACGAGTACGGCGTTAGGTCCTCGAACCACATCGGGCATCAACAGAGCCCGGTGAGGCACGCTCCGTCAAGGGAGCGAAGCCGTGCCGGCGGCGGCGACGGTCGTGAGAGTCCGTAAGCTCGGATCGCTTCGGAGGCCATTTCCAGTACGAACCAGCAAGGTCTTGCCGACCTTCCCAAGCTTCCATTTCGCGCCGTTCGCCCCTCGACGACGGCGCGCGGCGGGCTCACTTCGGACGGCACGAAGTGACCGGACCCGCGTTTCCGCTCCACGACTGGACCGATTGCCACGCGGTCGCCCCGGCGCTACGAGCCGGATCGATGACACCCGAACAGGCGGTCGACAGACTCGCGGCAGTCCTCATGAACGACCCAGAGCTTTCGGCGAGCGACATCTACGATGCGCTGGCGAGAGCCGGTGTGCCGGATGACGTTGCCGACCGGGCGTACAAGTTCACCCAGATCGCCTGGGGCCGGGTCTTCCTTGGCCACCTTGGGCTCAGGTTTCCGCCGGACTACTTCTGCCTGAACGCTCGCGGCGACATCGTCGAGTCCGGTCAGCTCGACGAGGAACCGTACTTCGTCGCGGCGACCGGCCTGGCCGCCGAGCACCGGCGATCGAGGGGCTTCGCGCGCTTCGCCGCCATGTCAGCGGACGTGAACGCCATCAACGACGCGCTGCACGCCGGCTCGAAGCCGGAGAACCTCTCGATCGCGCCGCCAGCGCTCTTCGTCGAGGCTCCGACGCCGGAGGGAATCGCGAAGGCGAGGCAGGAGATTGGGCGCCGCCTGCGCAGCCGCTGAGAGACCCTGATGGCAGGTCTGGGCCTAGCGTTCGATCCGCCTTCATGAACCTCCGCCTCGCGCTCGACGAGCTGGGCGTCTCGCCCCGTGAAGCGACGGCGCTGCAGTCGGTAGCGGTCCGGGAGCGAGCGCGCCCAGCGCTCATGAAGGAGATGACCAACGGGGCAGGACACCGGCTCGCGGACTGCTGAGCTGGGCGCTCGGGGCCGCTTCTCGGCTCTTTGCCGAAGTCGCACGGATGAGTTGGCGCGGCTCCGCCGCGCTCTGAAGGGCTTGGGCTTGGGACTTGGGGCTGAATGCCGAAGCGCTCCCTTCGTCCAAGGGTGATGTTACGCATGCGAAGCATCTTGGTCTTGGTGACGCTCGCCGCCGTCGGCGCTTGCTCGTCGACCTCGACCTCGTCCGATGGCGAGCCGACGCCGACCCGCACAGACGGCGGCTCCACGAGCGGCAACGGCGCGGGCGCGCCAGACACCGGCTCCCCCGCGGAGATCGTCGCGACCGCCGAGTGCGACGCGATGGCCAAGTGCGACGTCTACGGGATGAGCGTGACGTACGGCGACTACGCCACGTGCGTCCAGCGGCGCACGCTCGCGAACGGGAGCGCCTTCAGCGCGCCGAAGCACGCCTGGGTCGACGCCGCCTCGGCGCGCGCTTGCGCGGCCGCCCTCGCGGCCGAGGCATGCCACAACGGTGTGCTCGGGAATCGCCACCACGTCGATGCGTGCCGGTTCGCGGGGGCTCTCGCGAAGGGAGCCGCCTGCTCACGCGACGGGCAATGCCAAAGCGGCGCGTGCACCGGCAGCGACACGGCCTGCGGCACGTGCACCGAGCTCCCGTCGCGCAAGCTCGGCGAGGTGTGCAACGATACCGTCGAGCCTTCGAGCGGGTGCCGCGATCCGCGAACGGTCTGCTCCAAGCAGCGCTGCGTGGCCCTCCTGCGCGCGGGCGAGGCTTGCGACCGACGAGCCGATGTGGGGTGCGAGGTCGGGCTCGACTGCGTGAACGACAAGTGCACGGCGCAGGGTACCGAGGTCGGGGCTGCGTGCGATCCGAACGGCGAGACGAAGCCGCAGTGCAGCCGCGGCCTCGCGCTGGTCTGCGACGCCGGCACGTGCCAGAAGATGGAGCTCGTCGCCCCCGGCGGGGTGTGCAACGGGAGCGCGCGCGCCCAGTGCCGCGCCGGCCGCTGCGAGAAGAGCCTCACCTCGTCCGGGCAGAAGGTCTGCTACGGGAACCTCGCGGACGGCGCGGCGTGCAAGACGGACCTCGCCACCGACCCGCTCTGCATGCCGCCCGCTCGCTGCATGGCGGGAAATTGCAGGGTTCCCACCCCTGCCGACCTCCGCTGCGACTGAGTCGACGGGCTCACGGCCGTCGGCTGGGACAACCGGCGGACCCGGCGCCGCGAGCGCGCCGAACGTCCTCGTGAGCTTCGAGGGTGGGCCATCGCCGGACGCGCGGGGCCTGCTCGTCCGGGATGGCGTCCGGCGGTGGACAGCGCGAGGGTCGAGAAGCGACGACCTACGGCGCCACGGGCGCCGCCGTCGGGCGCCGCTCGCCGGCCGCCGGCGTCGCCCGCCGAGGTCACCGCCGCGACCGATGCAGATGCGGACGTGGACGCGGATGCGAACGCGGACGTGGATGCGGACGCGGACGGGCGCGGAGTGTCCTCGATGAGCCCACCGAAGCTCATGAGCCCGAGGCCGCCGCAGAAGGCCGCGATCGCGGTGGTGAGCGCGAGGCAGCCGAGGCCTTCCCCCGTTCGACTGTACTTGTGCCACGCAAAGGCCCCCAGGCTCAGGAGGACCATCACCAGCCCAAGAATGCCGAGCGCGAGCCGCATCCGCCGGACGCTATCGAAGCCGCGGAGCTTCGGTCGAGTGGCTTCGACGCCCGCGTGGGCGGACACCTCCGCCTTCGGGCGCAGGCGTCACGTCGACGCGACCGCGCGAGGCGCGCGGTCGCTGGTTCGGGCGGTCACGCGTCCCAGAGCGATGTGTCGCGCCAGGTGGCGACGACGAACCAAGCCGAGCCGCCCGTGTCGAGCGCGACCGCCGCGAGGCCGAGGGCCGCGCACGGGGCAGAGCCGAAGCCGAGCAGGCCACCGGCGACGACCACCAGAGTGCCGAAGATCGGGATCCCGGACACGTGCCGGTAGCCATCCAGCGATCCCCGCGCGCGGGCGAAGAGCATGGGGCGCACGAACGAAAGAGAGACGTTGAAGACGCCGACGGCGAGCGCGAGGAGGGTGACCGCCAAGCCATAGGGGCGGTGGGCGCTCCCGTGCGCCACGGCCCACACGAACGACGCGGCGAGGACCGCAGCGGGCGCGAAAGCAACAGCCGCGCCCGCCATCCGACGCGTGTAGTTTGCACGCATTCCAGCACCTCCGTCGTCACGCGATCACGACCGCCACGTCCCTCACGAACCGCGGACGGCGGCGGCTTCTTCCTGGGCTGGCGCGGCCCGTCGCGATCTCTTCGAAGGGGCCCCTCGCGGCTCACCACCAGTCGGGCTTCTCGGTGGACCGATCGATCACGCTGACGGCGCCCCCCTCCGACTCTCGCGCGACCCGAGCCGCGATCCGCTCGGCGGCGGAGGCGTCCACTCGGCCGGGCACGATCGCGCCGTCCGGCTGGAACGTGAGCCAGCTCGCGCCGAACGCCTCCGCGAGTCGCGCCGTCGAGAGCAGCGAGACCAGTCCGCCCTTCTGGAACGCCGCCCGGTAGCGGACGCCTCCGTGAAGCGTCGAGATCACGAGGCGCTCGCTCAGCGCGTTCACGACGACGGCGCCGAGCCGCACGGGGGTGATGGGAGCCGTCAGGGTCAGGAACCAGGAGTAAAGCTCAGGGTGCACCACGCCGCTGCGGGCGTCATGGCCGCGTATCGGGAGCGGCTCGCCGTCGTAGGCGAGGGTCAGTCCCCCGTCGCGCCAGAGCAAGAGACGGACGGCGGTGGGCGCGGGTGGTCCCGCCGAGAAGCTCAGGAGGGCGCGCTCGACGAGGCGGCTGCAGAGCGTGTGGTCGGGAGCCTCCTCCGCGATGTACATCGTCGGGCGTCGGCGAATCGCCTCGAGCCCCTCCACGACGTCGATGTCCCAGCTCCGGGAGGTCACCCCGCGAGCATACGCGCGCTCGCCCGCGGCGTGTATGCTCCGCGGGCGATGATCCTGTTCCGCCCCGTCGGCCTCGAGGAGCTCCGGCTCGTGTACGAGGCCGGCATGCGAGCGTTCCCGCCGCGCTTGCCCGACCAGCCCATCTTCTACCCGGTGACCAACGAGGAATACGCGACACAAATCGCGCGCGAATGGAACACGACGAGCGGCACCCGGGCGGGCTTCGTCACGAGGTTCTCGGTCGCGGACGCCTACGCCGCCAAGTTCGAGCGGCGCGTGGTGGGGGCGAGGGAGCACGAGGAGCTCTGGGTCCCCGCCGAGGAGCTCGCGGACTTCAACGCACGGCTCGAGGGCCGTGTCGAGGTCACCCGAGCCTTCTTCGGCGACGACTACCGCGGCCACGTCCCCGACGCGCTCGCGTTGCGCGGCAAACACGCACGCGAGCAGATCGTGGCGCTCTCCGCGGCGCTCCCGGGCGGCGGGTTCGACGTCGCGGCCGAGGTCGCCGCGAACCACGTCGCCGTGTTCGTGAACTTCTTCTTTTGGGAGCAAGCGGACCTCACCGCGCAGGGGGTCGACGCCGCTGCGCGGGACGCCGTCCTCGGCGCGCTCCGCGACGCGTGGGAGCGCGGCGCGCGCGCGTCGATCCCGCTCGGCGCGTCCGCGACGTAGCCCCGTCACGGGGACGTCGCGAGCTACTTCGGCGTGATCACCACGTTCGAGAGGTCGATCTGCGACGTGTATTTCATTCCGCGCTTACCGACCTTCTCTCCGCTGACGCCCTGGTGGAACGCGAACGTCATCTCGCCGGTGCAGGGGGCGCCCTGCCGCGGGACGTAGACGATGTCCGTGCGCCCCGTCCCGTCCTTGCCGAGCACGCTGCGCGACGAGGAGAACTGAGGGAACGACGCCTCGTTGGGCTGCGTGGCGGGCTTGCCGGCCATCGTCGCGCGCACGGCGTTGGCGTCCGCCTGGGAGATGGGCCGCTTGCAGAGCTTCGACAAGGCGGCCTCGTCGCGCAGCGCCTCGTTCAGCGCGGTCTGGAAGGTCGGCAGACCGGGATCGGTGCTGCACGCCGAGAGGAGGAGAGCCGACAGCACTGCGAACGGATGGACGCTCTTGGGCACCATGCCGGCAGGCTAACACCGTCGTCGCGGGCATTGCAGCGCGCGATCGACCGCGCGCCCCTCGGTGAGAGCGCACCCCGCGCCGGCCGCGGCGCTCAGGGCGCGCAGCTCCTGAGGCACGCCTCGCGCGTCTCGAAGTTGTTGGCGTTGCCGCCGCAGCCTCCGTAGACGAAGCGCTCGCACTCGCCGGTGGCCGGCCGGTAGGACCAGCGAGGGAGCGCCGCCTTGCAGGGACCGGGCTCGCTCGCCAGCGAGCACATCGAGATCACGGCAGAGCACTCGCCCTCGGCGGCGACGGTGACGCCCTTGCAGTCGGCCTCGCAGCGGCTCGCGTACGTGCGCCGGTCGGCGCCGCAGACGGGGCGACCGGGCGGGCACGCGCACGCGACGGGGCAACGCCGCGCGCACTCCGCGCGGGACTCGAAGTTGTTCGTGTTGCCGCCGCAGCCGCTGTAGACGAAGCGCTCGCAGCTGCGGGTCGCGGCGTCGTACGACCACCGCGAGAGCGCGCCCTTGCACTCGCCCGCGCGCTTCGCGGGGAGACTGCACGGATCGGGCTCGCACTGGCGCTCGCAGGCCTCCTGGGTCTCGAAGTTGTTGGCGTTGCCGCCGCAGCCTCCGTAGACGAAGCGGCGGCAGGCGCCGGTCGCGGCGTCGTACGTCCAGCGCGGGAGGGCGGCCTTGCACGGCCCCGCGTCCGCCGCCGGCAGGCCGCAGGTGCTCACGTTGCACCCGCGCGTGCACGCCTCGAGGGTCTCGAAGTTGTTGGCGTTGCCGGCGCAGCCTCCGTAGACGAAGCGGCGGCAGGCGCCGGTCGCGGCGTCGTACGTCCAGCGCGGGAGGGCGGCCTTG
>JAEUKG010000060.1 GCA_016794325.1 Myxococcales bacterium
CCGCAGGCGCCAACGACGAGATCTCGGACGAGATCAATGCAAACGGTCGCGGTGTCAGGCCGCGCGTCAGCTCGCGGCCGGAAGCTCCACCACGAAGCTCGTGCCCTTCCCCACCTCGCTCTCGACGCGCACCGAGCCGCCCATCACGCTCGCGAGCTCCTTCACGATCGCGAGCCCGAGCCCAGTGCCGCCCTTGTCGCGCGAGCGACCGGGGTCGACCCGGTAGAAGCGATCGAAGAGGCGCGGCAAGTGCTCGGCGGCGATCCCCTCACCGTCGTCCTCCACCGTGAGGATCGCGCGGCGGGCCTCGCGCGCGACGTGGACGCCGACGCGGCCGCCCTCGCGGCCGTACTTGATCGCGTTCTGCACCAGGTTCTCGAGGATCTGCTCGACCGCGCCCGGATCCGCCGTCGCCAGGACCTCGCCGTCGCCGTCGACCGACACCGTGACCTTCCGCGCCACCGCCGCCGCCTCCACCGTCTCCGCGACGAGCTCGGCGACCCCGCGGAGATCGACCGTCTCCTTCACCAGCTTGTCGCCGGCGCGCGCCTCGAGCGCCGAGAGCTGGAGCATGTCCTGGACGAGGCGCCCGAGCCGGATCGCGTGGTGGTGGATCGTCTCGAGGAACTGCTTGCCGGTGGGCTCGTCGACACCTCCGGCGAGGAGCGTCTCCGAGTAGCCCTGGATCGCGGCGACCGGCGTCCGGAGCTCGTGCGAGGCGTCGGCCATGAACTCGCGCCCCATCGCGAGGAGCTTGCCCACGTGGGCGCGCTCCTCCTCGAGCTCGCCGATCCGGGCCTTGAGCTGGCGCGCGAGCGAGGTGAGCGAGCGTGACAGCACGCCGAACTCCTCGGGGGACGGCGCGGCGACCGCGACGTCGAAGTCGCCGCCGGCGATGCGCTCGGCGGCCTCGGTCATCGCCCGCAGCGGGCGCGAGGCGACGCGCGACGCGAGGAGGCCGAGGCCGAGCGCGAGCGCGAAGCCGATGCCGGCGGCCACGCCGAGGCGACGCCGGGTCGAGCCGACCGTGGCCGCGATGTCCGAGAGCGGCGCCGAGAGCCGCACCACCCACCCGTCGGGCGCCGGCACCGCGACGTAGTGCCGCTCCTCGGCGGCGCCCCGGGGCACGCGCGAGGCTCGACCGACCTGGCCTCGCAGCGCGGCGTCGACCTCGGGCCCGCGATCGACGACGCCCGGATCGGTGCCGCGCGAGTCGGCCGACACCACCCCCTGGGCGTCGAAGATGGTGACGTCGTTGCCGGTGATCGCGGCGAGGCGCGACGCGATCTTCTCCGGGTGGCGGCGCCCTTCGCCGACGCCCCACTGGGCGGCGCCCTTGGCCTGCTCCTCGAGGCGCTGATCGAGCTTCTGGCCGAGGTCGTCGGCGAGCGCGCGATCGAGCTGGAAGAGCAGCACCGCGACCACGAAGAGGACGAGGCCCACGTGGCTCGCGAGGAGCTGCGTTCGAAACGACTGGAACATACACGGACCTCACGGTCTGCGGAGGCGGTACCCCACGCTGTGCACGGTCTCGACGAGCTCACCGCACGGCCCGAGGCGCTCGCGCAGGCGGCGGACGTGAGTGTCCACCGTACGGGTGTTGAGATCTCCGCTCGTGCCCCACACCTCCTCGAGCAGCGCCTTGCGGGTGAAGGTGCGCTCGGGGTTGTCGAGGAGCGTCGTGAGGAGCTTGTATTCGAGCGGGCGGAGGCCGAGCTCCTTGCCCTCGAGGTAGACGCGGTGGCGGGCGGCGTCGACCTCCAGCGTCCGCCACACGTGGCGCTCGCCCGCGGCCTCGGCCCCCGACCGGCGGCGCGCCACCGCCCGCTCGCCGAGGCGCCGCAGGAGGGCGCGGATGCGCAAGACGAGCTCGCGCACGCTGAACGGCTTCACGACGTAGTCGTCGGCCCCGACCTCGAAGCCGAGGATGCGATCGTATTCGTCGCCGCGCGCGGTGAGCATCACGATCGCGACGTCGGCGAGCTCGGGGTCTTCGCGCATGCGGCGGCAGACCTCGGTGCCCGGGAGATCGGGGAGCATGAGGTCGAGCACCACCACCGCCGGCCGCGCGCGCGCGACGGCCGCGAACGCCTCGGCCGCGGTCCCCACCGCCTCCGGCTCGAACCCGGCCTCCCGGAAGTTGAAGAGGAACAGGTTCCGGAGATCCGGCTCGTCGTCGACCATGAGGACGCGCTCGCCCGAGCCCGGGGTCGCCGAGCGCCGCGCGTCGCTGTCGCCATCGCTCTCGGGCGGTGCCATCCCCTCGATGGTAGTGGAGATCGCGGAAGGACGCACGACCGCGCGCGCAGACGTCGGCGTGGACGCGGGCGCGGCGCGGGCGCGGGCGTTCACGCGGACGCGGCGGATGGCAGGCGCGGGCGCAGGCGCGCAGCCGGGCGCGGCCTCCTCACAGCGTCGCGCGGGGCTCGCCGATGCGAAGGACGCCCCGCGCGAGGAGCGTCTCGAGGAGCCGAATGGCGTCGGACTCCGGCATGTCGGCCGTCGCGGCGAGCGCCTCCACCGTCGTCGCGCCGTCGACGAGCGCGAGCAGCGCGGCGCTGCGCGGGTCGAGCGCGGCGACGTCCGCGTCCTCCGCGGGCACCGGGATCGAGGAGCGCAGGTCGATGGCGGCGAGGCACTCGGTGCGGATGGCGAGCGCCATCGCGTCGTCGGGCTTCTTCGCGAGGAGCTCGTCGGCGAGGGCGAGCGCGCCGCGGAAGTCGCTCGCGAGGTACGCCTCGTAGAGCGACGTGCGCGCCGGCGACTGCTCGTGGACGCGCACGGTGTCGACCGCCGAGCCCCACGAGATCGCGAGCACGTCGTCGTCGTGGTGCGGCGGCCGGACGGTGGCGCGGACGTCCTCCGGGAGCGGGGTGTCGCCCGGCCGGGGCGGCAGCACCGGGAGCGCGTCCACGGTCGTGATCTCGTCGAAGCGCGGCGGCGGAGTGAGCACCGGCGCGTGGGGCGCAGGCAGGCTCGCGGGCGTGACGAACGTGTCCTCGACGAGATCGTCGTCCGACAGCTCGACGGCGAACGCCGCGTCGTCGTCGGCCCCGTCCGCGCGCTCCGCGATCGCCGCGCGCACCTCGGCGAGCACAGCGAGCGCGAGCGCGTCCGCCGGGCGGCGCGTGAGGATCAGCTCCGCCGCGCGCTGCGCGTTGGGATAGTCGCCATCGAGAAAAAGCGCATACATTTCACGTCCTTCGGCGTCGGACGTGGCTGCTGCGTTGGCGGTATCCCCCCGCCGTTGTTGCTTACGGCCGGCCATGAGCGCGGGCTGACCTTAGCGCGACGCACCGCGATCGCAACCCCGCCCGCGCACGTCCACTCCGGGTGGATTCTAGCGGCGGCGACCGACCCGTCGGTCGCGAGGGCGGCGGCGAGCGCCGAGGTGACGGCGGAGCCGGGGTTTGATACGCCGTTGTGCGTGAAACGCAGGCTTCTCCGACGCGCGCTCGCCATCCCCACCATGCTCGTCCTCGCGCCGGTGGCGTGCGGCGAGCCCCCGCCCCCGGTCCCGCCGCCGCCGCCGGCGCCGAGCGCGAGCGCGCCGCCGCCGCCCGCGAGCGTCGCGACGGCCGCGCCTCGCCCCGCGCCGCCGCCGCTGCCCGCGTTCGAGAACCCAGGCGGGATGTGGATGCCGCACCAGATCAAGGGGCACGAGGCCAAGCTCAAGGAGCTCGGGCTCGCCATCGATCCGAAGCTCCTCGAAGACCCGCTCTCGTCGGTCCTCGGCGCGGTCGTGAGCCTCGGCGGGTGCTCGGCCTCCTTCGTGAGCGACGAGGGGCTCGTGGCGACCAACCACCACTGCGCGGTCGGCGCGCTCCAGTACAACTCGACGCCCGAGTCGAACCTGATGAAGAACGGCTTCTTGGCCAAGACGCGCGCGGACGAGAAGAGCAACGGGCCCACCGCCCGCGTCCTCGTGACCCAGGCCGTCGTCGACGTGACCGACGAGGTGCGGGGCCCGCTCGCCAAGATCAAGGACGACCGCGCCCGCTTCAAGGCGATCGAAGGCAAGACGAAGGACCTCGTCGCCGCCTGCGAGAAGGGGCGACCGGGCGTGCGCTGCACCGTGGCGAGCTTCTACGAGGGCGCGCGCTACTACCGCATCGAGCAGCTCGAGATCCGCGACGTGCGGTTGGTGTACGCGCCCCCCGAGGGCGCGGGGAACTACGGCGGGGAGATCGACAACTGGCGCTGGCCGCGCCACACCGCCGACTTCTCGATGTTCCGGGCGTACGTGGGGCCCGACGGGAAGCCCGCCGACTTCGCGGCCGCGAACGTCCCCTACAAGCCGCCGCACCGGCTCAAGCTCGCGAGCGCGCCGCTCAAGCAGGGCGACCTCGTGTTCGTGGCGGGATACCCGGGCCGGACCCAGAGCCTGAAGACCGCGGACGAGGTCGAGGACGCCGTCACCTACTCGTACCCGCGCCGCAAGCAGCTCTTCGAGGAGTACCTCGCGCTCACCGACAAGCTCTCGGCGGCCGACAAGGACGTGGCGATCAAGGCCGCGCCCCTCTCGCGCGGCTTCAACAACGCGCTCACGAACACGAAGGGCCAGCTCGAGGGCCTGGTGCAAGGCGGCCTCCTCGCCGAGAAGAAGCAGCAGAAGGAGCGCCTCCAGGCCTTCATCGACGCCGACCCCGACCGCAAGAAGAAGTGGGGCGCGACCTTGTCGGAGCTGAAGAAGCTGCACGCGGAGGTCGAGAAGCACCGCGAGGCCGACGCCCAGCTCCGCGTCGAGATCCCGCTCGCGCGCCTCGTCGACTCGGCGCTCACCATCGTGCGCATGGCGGAGGAGCGCGAGAAGGCCGACAAGGACCGGCACCCCGACTTCCAGGAGCGCAACTGGCCGCGAAGGGAGCAGGAGCTCGTCGCCACGCAGAAGCGCTACGCGAAGACCCTCGACAAGGAGGTGCTCAAGCTCGCGCTGTCGCGAGCGCTCAAGCACCCCGCGAGCGAGCGCACCGGCGCGGTCGAGCTCATCGCCGGGCAGAAGCCGACCAGCCAGTCGATCACCTTCGCGGTGGGCGAGCTCTACGATGGCACCAAGCTCGACGACGAGAAGCTCCGGGTGGAGCTCTTCAAGACCGCGAAGCTCGCCGACCTGAAGAAGAGCCAGGACACCCAGATCAAGCTCGCGCTCAAGCTGCGCCCGCTCTTCAAGGAGGCGGAGGAGCGCGAGGAGCGCGTCGCGGGTCGGCTCGCCGCCCTGAAGCCGCTGTATTTCGAGGCCCTCGCCGCGCTCGAGGGCAAGGAGATCGCCCCCGACGCCAACGGCACGCTGCGGATCACGTACGGCACGGTGCGCGGCTACACCCCGCCCAAGCCCGGCTCGGAGCCGCTGCCGCCGTTCACCACGCTGTCGGAGGTGGTGAAGAAGAACACGGGCAAGGAGCCGTTCGCGGCGCCGAAGGCGCTCCTCGACGCGTACGCCGCCAAGCGCTTCGGCCCCTACGTCGACACGTACCTCGGCGAGGTCCCGGTCGACTTCGTCTCCGACCTCCACATCACGGGCGGCAACTCGGGCTCGGCCACCCTGAACGCGCGCGGCGAGCTCGTCGGGCTCGTCTTCGACGGCAACTACGAGGCGCTCGCGTCCGACTGGCAGTTCCAGCCCAAGATCACGCGCAGCATCCACGTCGATCTCCGCTACCTCTTGTGGATGCTCGACGCCGTCGACGGGGGTGACCACCTCGTGCGCGAGATGGGCGCCACCCCCGCCATCGACTGACGCCCGCGCCCGACCCCGAGGAGGCTCACCATGAACCCCGAAGAAGTCATCGCCATCGGCGTGGCCATGATCGGCGCCTTCGCCGCGTCGGTCGTGGCGCTCCGCTCGATTCGCCAGGTGAACCAGTGGGAGACGGCGCTCAAGTTCACGCTCGGTAAGTTCACCGGGAAGGTCGAGCCGGGCCTCACCGTCGTCGTCCCCGGAGTGCAGAAGCTCGTGCGGATCGACAACCGCGTGCGCAACCGCGATCTGCCGCAGCAGGCCGTCATCACCGCCGACAACGTCACCGCGATGATCGACGCCGTCATCTACTACAAGGTGGTCGACGCCCAGAAGGCGACCCTCAACGTGGAGAACTACGATCACGCGGTGCGCGACCGCGCCAAGGTCGTCTTGCGCGACATCGTGGGCGAGACCAAGCTCGACGACGTGCTCGCGCACCGCGAGGAGATCGCGGCGAAGGTGAAGCAGCACGTCGAGGAGTTCGTCGCCCAGTGGGGCCTCCACATCGAGCTCATCGCCCTCCAGGACATCCAGCTCCCGGGCCAGATGCAGGAGGTGCTGGCGCGCAAGGCGATCGCCGAGCGCGACCGGCAATACGTGATCATCAAGAGCCAGGCCGATCTCGAGAGCGCGAAGAACTTCGCCGAGGCCGCGCGCATCCTCGGCGAGTCGCCGGGGGCGATGGAGCTGCGCCGGCTCGAGGCGCTCCAGAACCTCTCGGGCGGCACGAGCAAGGTCATCTTCGATCTCGCCCGGCCGAGCCCCGAGACCACCGCGGCCGCGATGGCGGCGGCGATGGGCGGCAGCGTGCGCGTCAACACCGACGACCGCGCGGAGCGCGAGGCCGCCGAGCTCGAGGCCGCCGAGCTCGAGGCCAAGCAGGGCCCCGCCATGCGCCTGCGGCGATGACGGACGTCGAGGCGCTGCGCGCCCGCGCGCTCGCCGTCACGAGCCGCGGGGCCTCGGACCTCACCGTCGACGTCTTGCGCGGGGCGCTCCTCGAGGTCGAGCGGGCGACGCGGCGCTGGGAGGGCTCGGACGGCGAGCACGTCGCGCACCGGGTGACGCTGCGGCTGGGGGCGGCGATGCTCGCCCTCGCGAACCGAGACCACGCGGTGAGGGACGAGCTCACCCGCGCGATCGCCGTCGCGATCGCGGAGGCCCCGCGGGAGTCGCTCGACCACCTCGAGCTCCGATGGTCGGAGGCCGAGAGCGGCGGCTCCGCGTACCGCGGCCCGACGCCGACGAGCACCACGCGCGCGCGCGCGCTCCGCGACTACCTCGCCGCGCTCGGCGAGCACGCCCTCGCGGGCGCGGTCGACGAGGTGAGCGAGGCCGCCGGCGGCGTCCACGTGCGCGTCGTCGGCGGCGAGTCCGATCGCGCGCCGATCGGCGAGCACGCGCGCGCGCTCTTCGGCCCCGGGATCGCGATCACCGTCGTCCCCACGCCGCCCGAGAGCGCGGGCTGATCTCGGATCAGGGGCAGACCGGCAGCGCGTCGACGAAGATGCCGCCGGCGCAGCTCGCGAACGCCGACGCGCACGAAGAGGCTCCGCCGCCGCCGTCGCCGGCGTCGGCGACCCCGGCGTCGAGCGCGCCGCCGGTGCACGTGGTGCGGACCTTGTCGGTGAGCGCGTCGGACAGCTCCCACACCGCGAGGAAGATGTCGGTCACGCCAGCCGGCCCCTTCGCCGCGTCGTAGGCCGGCGACGCCGCCTTGCAGAGGCCGATCCCGCCGCCGGTGAAGCAGGTGTTGCAGTACGCGTCGAGGAGCGCCTCCTGGGCCGCGGTCCGCGTCGCCTTGTTGTACGTCTTGTAGATGCAGTCGCGCACGTCGGCCGACTTGCAGCGGTCCTTCGTGAGGCACGCGCGCTTGCCGGCCCGGCGCTGCTCGCTGTCGACCTTGTCGGCCTCCTTGCACCACGCCTCGAACTTGTCGCCGCACTCGAGCGTCTGGCTGCAGTCGACGCCGTGCTGCTTCTCCACCGCGCAGACGTCGGCGACCGCCGCGTCGCCGCCGCCATCGGACGCCGAGGGTCCGTCGGCGGCGGCGTCGGCCCCGCCGGACGACCCCGCGTCGGCGCGAGGGCTGAGCGGGGCGACGTCGTCCTCGCAAGCGGCCAGAGCGACGACGGGGAGCGCGAAGAGCAAGGCGATGGGGCGAAGGCGCATTGGCCTAGCGTACCGGATAGTGTCCTAGATCCGAACATTTACGTAGGCAGCGCGAAAATGTGGCGACAGGACGCCGCGTTTCGAGCTAGAGGAGGGGTCCCTTTCGGGGCCGTAGCTCAGCTGGGAGAGCGCATCCATGGCATGGATGAGGTCAGGGGTTCGATCCCCCTCGGCTCCACTTCAGTGTCGCGTCGACCGTGAGCGCCCGGGTTGGGCGGCCGGTCCTGGAGTCGCGCCCCGCAGCGCAGGCGCACACCCGCCCGCGCACGCCCGGTGACGTCGTCCGGCTACGCTCACGTCGAGGCGCTCTACGCACCTGCACGGACGCCCACGCCGCGCATGACGCCTACGTGAGGAGGAGGTATTGCGCCGGCAGGTGATTGAACCAACTCTGGCAATACCGGACGACGCGCCGGTAGATCGCGCGGTCCGCCTCGTCGAGCGAACGGTCGAGGTCGTGCTCGTCGACGTCGACTCGGGGCGGGACGAAGCGCGCGAAGTCCCGGAGCGTGCGGCGCAGCGCCGTCGTGAGGTCCAGGAGGGCTGCGACCTTGGCCGGCGCTCTTGGCAGGTCTACCAGCGCGCGCGCGGCTGCCACGTTCGCGACCCCCGAACGCACCAAGATGGCGTACGCGCGCCGTAGCAGCGTCCGCGCGGCGCGAGTGAGCACGATCAGCGTCCGTCGGCGATCGACCTCGTCGTCGACGCGCTCGACGAGACCCAACGACTCGAGCGCGTCGAGCATCTCGCTCACGGTCTGCCGGGTGACGCCGAGCGACCGCGCGATCTCCGACTGCGTGGGCGCGTCCACTTGGCGATCGATCGCTTGGAGCATGTCGAAGCGCGCCGGGGTGATCGCGAACGGGTGGAGAATGCCGCGGGTGAAGCGCACGATCCGGTGGTGGGCGCGCTTGATCGAGAAGTTGAGGACGTGCATGACCCCCGCCCTAGCAACGCCCGTGCCCCACCCGGCCCCCGCCCCCCCCCCTCCCCCCCCGCGAAAAACGGTCGGATCCTGACAATTCCAGCGAGGCGGGGGGTGGCCCGGGACGGTTTTGGGGTGGCCTGGGCCAGGCCCCGCGCTCGATCAGCTCGTCGCGGGTGCGCCGCTCTCTCGACCCAGCGCCCGGGGCCGGTCCTTGAAGACGCGGGCGACGTGGCCGTGCTCGCCGCCGTCGCGCCCCTCCTCGGTCCGGTGCGGCGAGTGGAGGTCGAGGGCGCTCCTAGTGCAGGCGCGGATCGTCGACCGCGATCCGCGTGAGCGACTCCGGCGGCGCGTGCGCCCTCACGAGCTCGATGATCGCCGCCTTCTGCTCCTCGGTCACGTCGACCATCTCCACCCCGAGGCCGCGAAAGCCCGGCTCGTCGATGACGCGCCGCACGAGCACGTCGACCGCCACCGGCTCACCCCCGGGGCCCGAGAGCTCGAGCCTCGCGCGGACGCCGATCGGCATCGCGAGGTCCGTGCGCACCGCGAGGCCGTTGAACGAGATGTCGCGCACCATTGCCCGAGCGCCGTCGAGCGCGACGTCGATCGAGAGCTTGATGCGCTCCGACGCGCGCCGCACCTTGTCGGTGAGCTTCGCGTTGGGCATCCCCGCGTGCTCGCGGCGGCGCAGCTCGTGGATGAACCCCTCCCACGCGCGCGCGCCGTCGACCGGGCCCCAGAACTGCAGGCCCATCCCCGGCACCACGCCCTTCGACGGGTCCGGGGCCACCGCGTGCACCACCATCGCGTGCGCCGACACCGTCGCGCCGCTCGGGAGGGAGAAGCTCACCTTGAGGAGCTGGCGCAAGCCGAGCGGCGCGTCGGTGCGAAGGAACGCGCCGCGGAAGCTGACCTCGTGGGTCAGGAGCTCCTCGGTCTCCGTCTTCTTCACCACCCGCGCGACGATCCGCGCCGCGTAGCGAATGTCCCGCCGCTTCTCGCTCACGACTCCAGGCTATGCCACGAGCGGCGCCGGTTGGAAGGGTGACCGGTCGCTGATACGCTCCCGTCGATGCTGCAGCCGATCAGGTGTTTGCACTGCGGGGCCCCCGCC
>JAEUKG010000118.1 GCA_016794325.1 Myxococcales bacterium
GTGCGCGCGCAGGTCGACAGGTACGAGGGCGAGACCTCCACCACGTCGTCGAGGTTCGGCACGAGCGTGGGCTCCTTGCGCGTCACGCGCGAGCCGTCGCCGAGCTGGCCGTCTTTGTTCCAGCCCCAGCACGACACCCGCCCGTCGGTGAGCACGGCGCAGGTGTGGCTCGAGCCCGCGCGGACGAGCTTCGCGCCCACCACGCCCGGATCCACGAGCGCCTGCTTGCGCTCGCCGCCGAGCTGCCAGCTCGAGTTGTCGCCCCAGCACCGCACGCCGCCGCCCTCGAGCAGCGCGCACGCGTGGCGCTCGCCGGCGGTGACGGCGGTGGCCTTGGGCAGCCCCGCGAGCTTGATCGGCCGGCGCGCGCACGGCAGATCGCCGTCCTCGGGGATCGCGCACGTCTCCTTGTTCGCGGGGCTCGCGCCGAGCTGGCCGGCGTCGCCGAGGCCCCAGCAGTAGACGTCGCCGCCGCGCACCACCGCGCACGAGAACTCGTCGCCGACCGCGACGTCGATCGCGTGCCCGGGGACGGCGACCCGCACCGGCCGCGACTGGGACCGAGTGCTGCCGTCGCCGACCTCGCCCGCGGCGTTGTAGCCCCAGCACCAGATCGAGCCCGCGGTCGTCACCGCGCACGTGTGGAGGGAGGCCGCGTCGAAGCGCGAGACCCCGCGGAACTGGTGGATCTCGCGCGGGGCTTCGCTGGGGTCGATCGTCCCTATCCCGAGACGCCCACCCTGGTTGTCGCCCATGCACTTCATCGATCCGCGGGCCTCGGCGCACACGAGCTGGAAGCCGACGCCGATGCGCTCCGCGCCGGCGAGCTCGGGGACGACGATCGGGCCCGGCGGCGGCTTTCCCACCGTGCCGAGGGCGCTCGTGGCGGTGCCGGCGCCGGTGCGGAAGTTCCCCCAGCAGCGCACCTCCCCGCGGGCGAGGAGCACGCACCCCGAGCCCGCGGTCGTCGCGAGCTGCAGGATCCGCTTCGGCGCGCTCGCGCGTTTGTCGCCGCCGCTCGCGGGCGGCGCCTCGGCGCTCGCCGCGGTGGCGGGGGCCGCGGCGCGCGAGGCGGGCGCGCGGTCGGCGTGGGCGGACCGCTTCGTCCCCTTGGCGAAGGCGCCGAACGCGATCGGCGTCACGGCGAGGAGGGTCGTTCCGACGAGGAAAAAGGAGCGGATCCGTCGCATGGTGCGAGGATACGGACGGGCCCGCGGGGCGGCCAAGATCCCGGCGCCCGCGCGCCGGCGCGACGTCGTACGTCGCCTGAGCTCAGTCCTGGACGGTGAAGTGCAGGCGCCCGACGAGCTGGCCGTCTTCGGTCTCGACGTCGACGGTCCACTTGCCGACGAGGTCCTTCGGGAGCTCCTGGCCTTTGAGCGCGGAGCGGAGCCGCACCGAGCCGAGCGGCCCGTCGACCCGCGACGTGTCCTCGGTCGATCGGTGGATCTCGAGCCCGTTGCGCTTCCACACGTGGTGGAGCCGGTCGCCCTTGCCACCGGGCACGACGACGTCGGTGACCGCGAGGAGCTCCTGGATGACGGAGGGGTGGAGGCTCTTCACCTCCATCGCCAGGCGCCCGTCGGCGAGCGTGCTCGGCCCCACCGCCGAGTGCGACACGTGCATCGGCACCGGGGGGATGCCCGGCCGGATCATCCACGCGAGGCCCACCGACGCGCCGAGGCTCGCGAAGAAGAGGGCGACGTAGCGCTTGCGCTTGAAGGTCGAGACCCGCACGTGCAGCGTCCAGAACGCGAGCGCGGTGATCCCCGCCGCCCACATGAGGGTGAAGAGCGTGCGCGTGTCGGGGAAGAGCGCGGGGATGACGAGGTTCAGGCAGCCGAACAGCGTGATCCCGTGGAACAGCGACGCGAGCACGCGCCACTTGAGGAGCACGCGGTCGAACACGATGTCGATCGTCGACAAGACGGCGCACGCGCCCAGCAGGCCGAGGGTGATGGCGTTGATGGAGTCGAGCGTCGCCGACCGCGCGTAGAACGGCAGGAGGAAGAAGAGCATCCCCTGGTAGAGGTTCTTCAGCGCGTACGTCATCACGTAGAAGCGGATCTTGGCCTTCGTCGGCGCGAGGTCGACCGACTGCTGCTCGCGCCCCGACCCGAAGAGCCGGAAGAAGAGGAGGAGCACGAGCCACGCGAGCCCGAGCGACACCGCGAGCCACCGCGCGCGCTCGAAGCCGCGCTGGGCCACGAGCACGACGCCGACGCCGAGCGCGAGCGCGTACGCGGAGTGCAGCCACCAGAGCTTCTTGCCGTGGCGCTTCAAGAAGCCGCGCGCGAGATCGAGGAGCCCCGCCGGCGCCTGGCTCGGGGCCACGACCTTGCCGCCCGGAGGGGCCTCCGGCGGCGCGGACGGGAAGTGGACGCGTTCGTTCTGCACGGCTCCCTCGAAGATGTATAGCCAACGAACGGCGCTGTGGCATCCTTCCGGCATGCAAGGCGGTTATCCGGCGGCGGGCTACGGCTCGAACGCGGCCTACGGCAGGGTCGAGGTCAACCTCTCGTTCAACCCCCTCGCGTGGATCCTCACCATGGTGACGCCGCAGGTGGTCATCAACGGCCAGCGCTACCCCGCCAAATGGGGCCGCAACCACTACGATCTGCCCCCCGGCAACTACCGGGTCGAGGCCTTCTTCCCCTACATGTTCTCCGACCGGGCGGGCGCGGCCGTCCTCGACGTGGCCGTCCACGCGAGCTACGCGACCGTGCTCACCTACGACGCGCCCTTCCTCATGTGGGACAACGGGACGATGCGCCACACCGGCAACGTCCCGATGCAGCTCCACGTCTGACGGCCCGGCTCACCCCGCGGCGGCGCGGGCGAGGGCGGCGGCGCCGGCGGCGAGGACCTCCGGCTCGGTGAGGAGGCTCACGACCACGTAGGGCTCGTCGGCGAAGTCGAAGAAGTGCCCCGGATGCGTGTAGACCGCATGTTCGCGCAGGAGCCCCAGCGCCCACGCCTCCTCGGGCCGGGTGGCGGGGAGCCGCACGACCGCGTACCAGCCGCCCTCGGCGTCGAGCACCGACGCGGCGCTGCCCGCGAGCGCGGCGCGGAGCCGCCCGAGGTTCTCGCGAGCGCGGGCGCGGATGGCGCCCCGCGACGGCGCCGCGGCGGCGAAGAGATCGCGCGCCGCGACCATCACCGGCGCCCCCACCGAGAGCATCGCGTCGCACACGAGCTCGAGGCGCGCGAGCGCGGCCTCGGCCAGCGCAGCCTCGCCCCCCACCGCGATCCACCCGAGCTTCATCTGCGGCAGCCCGCACGCCTTCGACAGCCCCGACAGCGCGAACACGAGGCCGCGATCGGCCACGAGCGCGCTCGGGGCGCGCGCCGGATCATCCCTCAAGGGATAGGGCCCGAACACCTCGTCCGAGATCACCGGCAGGCCGAGGTCGAGCATCGCCTCGAGCTCGGCGCGGGCGAGGTAGTTGCCGGTCGGGTTGTTGGGCGACACCACCACGATCGCCCGCGCGGCGCCGCCCGCGGCGCGCGCGCGGAGGACCGGCACGTCGACGTGCCAGCGCCCGTCGTAGGCGAGGGGGTAGGGGACGAGGCGCACCCCCTCGAAGGCCGCGAGGTGCTCGAGCAGCGGGTAGCTCGGCGCGGGGACGAGCACCGCGTCGCCGGGATCGCAGAGCACCTTGAAGAGCACCGCGTACGCCTCGCTGGTGCTCGCGGTGAGCACGACGCGCTCCGGCGGGGCAGGGGCGGCCTCGGCCGCGAGGTGCTCGGCCACCGCCGCCCGCGCCTCGTCGAGCCCGAACGCCCTCGGCTCGTAGGTGAGCGACCGGGCGCTGCCGAGCGCGGCCGCGATCGCGGCCTCGTCGTAGGGGATGCCCGCCCGCGTCGGGTTGGACGCGGTGAGGTCGATCACCGGGCCCCGAGCGCGGGCCCGCGCGAGCTCGACCGTCAGCGCGTTCTCGACCTCCGAGAGCGCGGTTCGTCGCGAGAAGAGGCTCCGCGGCTCCACCGCGCCCTTCATACGTCACCCCCCGCGGTTCGACCACCCCTGTGCTATGAGCCTCCCCATGAACCGCGCCGTCACCGCCGTGCTCGTCGGATCGTGCCTCGTCGCCGTCGCCCTCGCGTGCACCCGAGTCCCCGTCGAGTCCGACAAGCCCGCGCCTTCGTCGACCGGCGGCGCCGTCGTCCTCGCGCCGTCGGGCTCGGCGGTCGTCATCACCCACGGGCCGATCACCTCGGCGCCGCACCCGATCCCGCTCCCCGCCGCCATGTCCGCGGTCCCGATGGGCTCGGGCGCGGCCCCGGCGGGCTCCGCGGGCGCGCTGCCCGCCGACATGACGTGGACCGCGCCGCCGTCGTTCGCCACCGTCCCCAACGCGAGCACGATGCGCAAGGCGACCTACAAGATCACCAAGGTCGCGCCCGACGCCGACGACGCCGAGATGAGCGTCCTCGCCGCGAGCGGCGGCGTCGCCGCCAACGTCCAGCGCTGGGAGGGCCAGTTCGGCGGCGCCAAGGCCAAGACGTCGGAGCGCACGGTGGGCGGCCTCAAGGTCACCACCGTCGAGATCCACGGCACCTACGCGGGCTCGGGCATGCCCGGCGCGCCGTCGTCGGGCCCGAAGGAGAAGCAGGTCCTCCTCGCCGCGATCGTCGAGACCGAGCCCGAGCACTTCTTCAAGCTCGTCGGCGGCGAGAAGACGGTGGAGAAGGCGCGGCCGGACTTCGAGAAGCTCGTGGCTTCGTTCCGAGCGAAGTGAACGTGTCGATCGGCTTCGGGCACTCGCGGCGCATCGCGCAGCTCGCGCACTCGCGGCCGCGCCAGATCGCGTCGAAGCGCGCCTGAGCGGCCTCGAGCAGGCGCGCGCTCGACGTGACGACGCCGAGCTCGAAGTTCCGCCGCTTGTCGCCCTTGGCGCCGAGCCCGGCGCCGGTGAGGTTCGCGCTGCCGAGGTAGAGCTCCGCGCCGTCCCGCGCGATCATCTTCATGTGCACGCGCGGGCACTGCCGCATCGCGATGCCCGCGCTCGCCTGGCGCGCGAGCTCGGCGCGGAACGGCCCCGACGGGGTCGACGCGTGCAGGATGCGCACGTCGACCCCGCGCCGCGCGAGGGCCGCGAGGGTCTCCACCAAGCTCACGTAGCGGCCCCGCGCCCGCGCCCGCGTCCCGACCGGCGCCTCGACGAAGACGCTCTTCACGTTGGCGGTCGCGATCCACAGCTCGACGCGAGCGCCCTCCACCAACCCCCGCGTCACCCGGGTGTAGTGGTCATAATCAACCACAAGGTCGATTCTCGCATCGTCAGTAACCAAGCGGAATCAAAAGGGTACTCCTTAGAGTGGGGGGATGTAAGAAAATAGGGGTTGATTGTAGGCAAGGAGCGTCCTAGATTGTTCTTCGACGCAGCGCAGCAATGCGCGTCAAACCTCTCCAAGATGTCCGGCCGGGCCTCGTCCCGGCTGGCTCGCGCGGCGCGACCCTCTCCCCTCCCCCCCTCGACAGGTTCGCGCCGCGCCTTTTTTTTGTCCCCGGCGACGGGGGTCCCCGGAACGGAGACCGTGCCGTACCCTAGGCCGCGATGATCGCCTACACGGTGCACTGCGCCTTCGCCGACGCCGACATCCAGGCCTCGTTCACCCGCTACCTCTTCGCGGAGCACGTCGCCGAGGTGTGCGCCGTGAGCGGCGCCACCGCGACCATCGTGACGGTCGACGGCGAGCGCGCGTGCGAGGTCCGCTACGTCTTCAAGTCGCGCGAGGCGCTCGAGGCCTACCTGCGGGACGAGGCGCCCCGCCTGCGGGAGCACGCCGAGCGCCACATGGGGACGCCGTCGCGGGTGACGCTCACCCGCCGAACCGGAGAGATCCTCCACCCCCTCTAGCGCGCCCTACACCCCCGTGCCCGTGCCCGTGCCCGTGCCCGTGCCCCTGCCCGTGCCCGTGCCCCTGCCCGATCACCGCACGCTCGCGATCGCCTCGGCGAAGAACTCGCGGTAGCCGTACGCCGACTCGTATCCGTTCAGGTATTGCGACCCGCGCACGCAGTCGGTCATGCCCTGGGTCACGCTGCCCACGAAGAAGCCGACGAGCACCGGCTCCTTGCCAGTCCCGGTGAAGACGGCGCTGCCCTCGTCGCCGTCGGCGACGCAGAGCGCGCTGTCGTTCATCGGGTGCACCTCGAAGATCGGATCGCCCGCGAGGCTCAGCGTCACCATCACCTTCGCCGGCGTGCTGCGCCGCTTCGGCGACGGGGGGCTCGAGTAGCCCGTCGCCTGCACGACGTCGCCCATCTTCGGCGCGACCTCGGGCAGCTTCGCGGGGGTCACCCCGGCGACCGCGCGGTCGAGCACGACGTAGGCGACGTCGAACTTGCGCAGCGCGTGCGTGAGGTCGATCGCGCCCTGCTTCTCGGCGTGGAAGTTGGGGTGCACGTGCACCTCCGCGACCTTGGCCGCGGGCTTGCCGATCTCGCCGACCCCGTACGACCAGGTCCCGTCCTTCTTCGCGAGGACGCAGTGGGCAGCCGTCACGGCGACGCGCGGCGCGATGAGCGTCGCCCCGCACGAGACGGCGTCGGGGCTCGACGAGTGGCTCAGGTACCCTCCGGCCGCGAAGCGGAGGTCCCGGCGCCCGCCGACGAGCTCGTCCTCCGAGGCGGCGTCGTCGCCGGCCTCGGTCGCGGCGCAGCCCGCGAGACCGGTGAACATCGAGAGAGCGAGGGCGAGGCCGGAGAGCTTGGAGAAGGTGCGCATGATGAATACGCTTACGCACATTGTGCGCCAAGACTGAAGGTGAATGATATCAAATGTTTGTGCGCAATGCGTCCGCCTCGCCGGTGGATCCTCCGAGGGGGCAGGTGGGGCTCGCGCCTGCGCACGCAGCGTTCGAGTGGAGCGCCGACGATCCA
>JAEUKG010000184.1 GCA_016794325.1 Myxococcales bacterium
GTCTGCAGGGCTTCGGGGTCGTCGTGCGCGACGCGACCGCCGCCGCCGTTCGGCGCGGGCATCCGTGGGTCTACCGCGACGGCGTCAGCCACTTGGCGCCGGATCTCCGGGCCGGTGACGCCGTCACCTTGGGTGACGCGACCGGTGCGCCGCTCGGGATAGGCGTCGTCGACCCCGACTCGCCGATCGCGGTCCGGGTGTGGTCGTTGGACCCGAGGGCAACGCTGGCGGAGCTCTTCGGCGCGCGCCTCGAGCGGGCGCTCGCGCGCCGCGACGCGCTCTTCGACGAGCGGACGACGGCGTACCGGCTCGTGCACGGCGAGGGGGATCGGATGCCCGGCATCGTGGTCGACCGCTACGGCGACGTCGCGGTCGTGCGCGCGGACGGCGAGGCGGCGGCGGCGGTGCTCGAGCGCAATGGGCGCGCGCTCTCTGCCGCGCTCGTCGGGCGGGGCCTGCCACGGATCGTCGTGAAGAGCCGCGGCGCGGAGGCCGCGATGTGGGGAGGCGGCGCCGCGCCCGCCGACGTGCGCGTGCTCGAGCACGGCGTGCCGTTCTTCGTCGACGTCGCGAGGGGCCAGAAGACGGGGGCGTTCCTCGACCAGCGCGAGAACCGCCGCCGCGTCGGCGAGTGGGTGCGCGCGCGCGGGGCGGCGACGGTGCTCAACCTCTTCTCGTACGCCGGGGGCTTCTCGCAGCGCGCGGCGCTCGCGGGCGCGCGCGTCACGAGCGTCGACGTCGCGGCCCAAGCCCACGCCACCGCGCAGCGGAGCTTCAAGGAGGCCGGGCTCGATCCGCGCGGCCACGAGTTCGTCGCCGCCGACGCGTTCGCGTTCCTCGACGATGCCGCGCGCGCCGGCCGCAGGTGGGACGTCGTGATCTCGGACCCGCCGAGCTTCGCCCCGAGCGAGAAGGTGGTGCCGCGAGCGCTCGCGAGCTACCGGCGCCTCCACCGCGCCGCGGCGGGCGTCGTCGCGCCGGGAGGCATGCTCTGCGCCGCGTCGTGCTCGAGCCACGTGCCGATGGAGGCGTTCGCGGCGACGCTCGACGACGCGTCGATCGGCCGATCCGATCTGTCGCTCGTCGCGGCCTACGGCGCGCCCGAGGACCACCCCACGCTCGCGGGATGGCCCGAGGGGCGCTATTTGAAGCTCTGCGTCCTCACATGACCAAGCGCGCCGCCTCCGAGCCCGTCGAGCGCTTCCTCGTCGACAACGAGCGAGGGCATCACCTCGCGGTGCGGCTGAGGCGCCCGGCGACGCCGAAGCCGGGCGCGGCTCCCGCCGTGCTCCTGCCCGGCTACGGGATGAACTCGTTCATCTTCGGCTTCCACCCGAGCGGCGAGAGCCTCGAGGAGTACCTCGCGGCGCGAGGCATCGAGACGTGGGTGTGCGATCTGCGGGGCCAGGGGCAGAGCACGCGCACCTGGGGCGACACCCGCGCGACGCTGCGCGACCTCGCGGTCGAGGACGTGGGCGCGGTGCTCGCCGAGGTCGTGCGGCGCTCGGCGACCGGGCGCGATCAGGTCAACGTCGTCGGCTGCAGCATGGGGGCCGCGCTCGCCTTCGGGCACGTGGCGGTGCGCCCCGAGGCGCCCGTGCGCGCGCTCGTGTCGCTCGCGGGCGCGGTGACGTGGGTGAAGGCGCACCCACTCGTGCGCGCGGCCTTCGCCTCCCCCACCCTCGCGGGCGCGGTGAAGATCAAGAACACCCGCGCCGCGGCGCGCGTCCTCTTCCCGACGTTGATCAAGCTCGCGCCGTGGGCGCTGTCGCCGTACCTGCGCGCCGAGACCACCGACGCCTCGCGGTCCGACGAGATGGTGCAGACCGTCGAGGACCCGACGCCCGAGCTCAACCGCGAGGTCGCGCGCTGGATCAAGGGCAAGGACCTCGTCATCGACGGGGTGAACGTCACCCACGCGATGCGGGCGATGCGCCACCCGATGCTGTGCGTCCTCGCCAACCAGGACGGCATCGTGCCCCCGGAGACCGCGCGCGCCCCCTACGACGTCATCGGCTCGACGGACAAGGAGCTCGTGTGCGTCGGGGACCGCGCCGCGCCCTTCGCGCACGGCGATCTGTTCGTCGGCACCGGCGCCCAGGAGAAGGTCTTTTCGCACATCGCGCGCTTCCTCGCCCGGCACTGAGCGGAAGCGGCGCCCAGAGCTCGATCCTGGACTTGCGTCGCCGGCTCGCCGCCCCGAAGGGCGTGGCCTCCCAGGCGCCCCACGCGTGCGCGACCCTCTCGCGCCCGAACCGGCGCGGCCCGTCCTCGGAGGGCTCCGCAGCGGCGCGCCGGCCGCGATTCAGCGGAGGTGCTCGAGCGCGTAGAACAAGGTCGGGCCGTCCTTGCGCGCCCAGAGGCCCGCGCCGACCTTCACGAGGCCGCGACGCAGGCGCGCCTCGTAGAACGACGCCGGGCGCCCGTGGACGGCGACGTCGGTGAGATCGACGTCGCAGACCTCGTCGAGGTCTTCCTTGGTGATCGCTTCGAGATAGAGGAAGCCGCCGGTCATCGCCGCCAGGTTGTCGATCGCGGCCGCGCACGCGTCGTCGTCGAGGTAGGGCAAGACGCCCTGGCACACGACGAGGTCGAAGCGCTCTTTGTCGCGCCAGCGGGAGATGTCCCGCTGCTCGTGGCCGTAGCGCTCGCACGCGTGCGACGACAGCTCGGTGGACCGGACCTTCACCTTCGGCATGTTCCGCGCGAACCACGCGCCCCAGTGCCCGACGCCGGCGCCGACGTCGAGGACGGTGCGCAGCGGCGCCTCCCACCAGGCGAGCAAGCCCGTCACCCCTGTAGCGAGCGCTCCCACCTTGCGCGCGTCGTGCACACGCGTGCGCTTGTTTCCGTAGTAGCGCTCGTAGTAGGCGGCGTCGAAGCGAGCTTCGCCGGATTTTGCCGCCTTTTTCGAGGGTTGTCGGGGCATCGCGGCGGTCATACCGCCTTTCGTCCGTGGCCGGAAGATCCTCCGCGGCCCCGCTGCGTATGAGCCGGGACATTCCCGCCCGCCACCGCTGGCCCTTCTCCAGCCCCGCGCGGCCCCACTCGAAAGGACTCTCGACGATGCTCCCTCGGCCTTCCGCTCGCTTCGCCCGCTTCACCCGCCTCGGCGCCGTCGCCACGTTCCTCCTCGCCGCGGCGTGCGGCAAGAGCGCCGTGTCGCAGCCGGCGACCACGGCGAGCGCCGCGAAGGCCACCCCGGAGGACGGCTCCAAGCCCGTGGCGATGGCCGACGACGGCCCGCGCAAGAACGACGACCGCCCCGTGGTGTCGACGGCCCAAGCGGCGTGGGTCGGCGCCGCGACCGAGAGCGAAGCCATCCTCCGATCGTCGCGCGACACCGTGCTCGGCGTCTGGGTCGACGTCCCCGAGGGTCGACCGAAGGTCCGGGCCCCGGTGGACGTCGCCCTCGTGGTCGACACGTCGGGCTCGATGGCGGGCGCCAAGATCGAGAACGCCCGTTCGGCGGCGCGCCAGCTCGTGCAGAACCTCCAGGACGGCGACATCGTCTCCCTCGACTCCTTCAGCGACACGGCGCGGGTGGTGGTCCCCCCGACCAAGCTCGACGTCGAGACGCGCCCGGAGATCCTCCGCGCGATCGCGACCCTCGGCGTCGGAGGCTCCACCAACATGTTCTCGGGCCTGACCCTCGGCCAGTCCCACATGCAGTCGGCGCCGCCGACCCACACCGTGCGCCGCGTCGTCGTCATCTCCGACGGCATCGCCAACGTCGGTCCGTCCACGCCCGAAGCCCTCGGCGCCATCGCCGAGCGTGGCCTCCGCTTCCGGGCCCAGGTGACCTCGCTCGGCGTCGGCGCCGACTACGACGAGCACACGCTGAACGCCCTCGCGGTGAAGTCGAGCGGCCGCCTGTACCACCTGTCGGACCCGAAAGAGATGGCGCAGACGCTCCGGCGCGAGGTCGAGCTCGTCACCGGGACCATCGCCAGCGACGCCGTCGTCGAGGTCGTCCCCGCCCCCGGGGTCCAGCTCGTCGGCGCCGACGGTATCCGCACCGAGTGGGGCGAGGGCGGCGCGCTCCGCATCCCGATCGGCGCGCTCCACGGCGGCCAGCGCCGCGAGGCGCTCGTGCGCGTCCGCGTGGTCGACCCGCGCACGATGGAGGGCGCGACGAGCCGCCCGATCGCGAGCGTGCGCCTGAAGTTCAAGGACCCGGCCGACGGCGATCTCGAGCGCATCCAGGAGACCGTCGCCCGCGCCACGATGACCGACGACGCGGCGGTGGTCGCGCGCTCGGTCAACGCGCGCACGCGGTCGATCGCGGCGATCTGGGAGGTCGCCCACACCCAGCTGCAGGTCGCGCAGCAGGTCAACTCCGGTCAGTTCATGGACGCCGACCGCGAGCTCGAGCGCGCCCAGAAGAAGCTCGAGACCGAGGCGTCGAAGGCCAAGGACGACGCCGAGAAGCGCCGCCTGACCACCGCCGCCGCCGGCGTCGCGAGCCAGCGCGCCGCGGTCGGGCGCGCCGCCGCCCCGAGCGCCCCCAAGGCCGCCGCGCGCGACGAAGCCCTGAAGATGAACTCGGCGGCGATGGACAGCATGGGCTTCTGAGATCGCCGTCGTGCCCGTCTGCGCCAACTTCGGCGCCGCGAGGGGCGACCGCGCACGCGTGATCATACCCGGCGCGTCGAGGCTCGCGGGTCGAGGCGGGGAAAGACATCGGAGCGTCGGGGCGTCGTGGGGCGCATGCGAGGTGGCATGACGCATGCTCGGGTGGGAGGCGTGGGCGGAGTGCCCACCCCTTTTTGACCCTCCGAACCTTCAGGTGACCATGCCCTCTCCTCGACAGCCCCTCGCGCGCCGCGTCCTCAAGAAGGCGTCCGCCTTCGCCCTCTTCCTCCCGCTCGCCATCGGTGCGATCGGCGTCCTCACGTGCGTCGAGGGGTGCGTCGTCGAGAGAACGGATCCGCAGGTGACGCCCGAGCCCGTCAAGCGCCCATCCGGCCCGGGCTCGACGAGCGCGCCGCCGGACGACCGCAACTACGACGACGGCTACGACGACGGCTACGGCGACGGCTACGGTCCCTGAGCGCCGAGGCCCGAGAGCGGCCCCATCCCCCGCACGAACATGAAGGCGATGCTCCTCGCCTGGGGCCGGCGCGCCGCGCGCCGGCCCTGGCTCTTCGTCGCGCTCCTCCCCACGCTGCTCTTCGTCACGCAGCACGCGCCCGCGTCGACCGACATGCCCGAGCACACGCTCGCGATCGGCGCGCTGCGCGGCCTCCTGCTCGGCGATCCGGCCTTCACGCAGAGCTACGAGGCGAACCTCTCGACCAGCCCCTACCTCGCGTATCACGTGCTCGGGGCCGCGCTCGCGATCGTCGTCCGGGACCCCGACGTCGCCAACCGCGTCCTGCTCGTCGCGGTCGCGCTCGCGTTCCCGCTCACGTTCCGGCGCTTCCTCGGCGCGCTCGGCGCCGATCGGCGCCTCGTGTGGTTCGCGGTCCTCCCCTTCTTCAGCCGCGCCCTCGCGATCGGGTTCTTGCCGTTCCTCTTCTCGGTCCCGGTCGGCTTCACGCTCGTGGCGCAGGCGGTCGAGCACGCGCGCGACGTGGCGCGAGGCGCGGCGCGCCCGTGGCGGCGGGCGCTCGGGCTGTCGGTCCTCGGCGTCGTGCTCTTCTACAGCCACCTGAGCTCGCTCTCGATGTTCGCGCCGACCGCCGCCCTGTGCGCGATCGTGGTCATCGCGGCCGAGCGGGGCGTCCGCCGGGCTCCGCTCCTCGCGGCGCGCGCCCTGGCGTGGCTCGCCGTCCCCGGCGTCGTCGCCGCTCGCTTCTTGCTCGTGGGCCGCCTGTCGGCCCAGCCGGGCGCTGGCCTCGACGACGGCGCCCCGACGACCATGTCGGTCGGCCGCTCCTTGCACGCGCTGCCGCTCTGGGTGTTCGACAACTTCCGCACCCGCGTCGACGACGTGTTCGCCGCAGGGTATTGGCTCGTCTTCGTCGCCGTGGCGACGTATTCGATCGTCCGCGCGCTCCGGGGCCGGGCGCCGATCCGCGCCCTCACCCTCGTTCCCCTCCTCGTGGCCGTCGTCGTCTACGTCGCGACCCCGTTCCGCGTCGGCGCGGCGGTGTACCTCAACGTGCGCCTCGCGCCGATCGTCCTCCTGTTCGCGCTCGTCCCGCTGCGCATGCCGCCGTCGCGGTGGCTCGCGCGCGCGCTCGGGGTGGTCTCCCTCGCCGGCGCGACCTCGTTCGCCGTCTGCTCCCGCCTGTGCGAGCGCGACGAGGCCGCGGGCCTCGCCGAGATCGAGGCGGCGATTCGGCCCGGATCCAAGGTCGCCACCCTCGCCTTCGATCGGCGCAGCCGCGCGACCTACATCCCCCCCTATCTCTACCCGGCTAGCGTGGCCGTCGCCAAACGCGGGGGAGCGGTCTCGTTCTCCTTCGCGTCGCTGCCTCACTGGTCCATCCACTACCGCCAGGACTCGGCGCCCCCGCCGCACCGGCCGTTCTGGGTGTTCCGCCCCTGCGAGTTCCGCAACTCGGTCGACGGCGAGCACTACGACGCCGTCGTCGTGCGCGGCGAGATCGACCCCTTCGCGTCCGAGCCCCTCGGGCCGGCGTACGCCCTCACCCGGCGCGCGGGCCGCTACGCCCTCTACGAGCGGGACCGCGGGCGACGCTTCTCCGGGCCCGACCGAGGTCCCTGCCCGGTCCGGGCCTCGTCGGAAGCGACGTACCTCCCGGCCGCCCGCGACGACGGCGACTCGAGCTCCCGGTGAAGCGGCCGAGGCCCGGGCGACGGCTCGGCCTCAGCCGCGCGGGCCTCGCTTCCAGTGGACGCTCTGCTGGACGAGCTTCGCGAGGAGCGCGGTCCACCCCGTCTGGTGGGAAGCGCCGAGCCCGGCGCCGCTGTCGCCGTGGAAGTACTCGTAGAAGAGCGGGTGCTCCGCGAAGCGGGGGTCGCTCGCCCACGCGCCGAGCGCGGCGTCGGAGGGCCGCGCGCCGCCTTCCCCGCGGGTGTAGAGCGAGACGACGCGGCGCGAGAGCTCGCTCGCGACCTCCCAGAGGTTCATGTAGACGCCGGAGCCGGTCGGGCACTCGACCCGGAAGTCGTCGCCGTAGAAGTGGTGGTACTTCTGGAGCGACTCGATGATGAGGTAGTTGACCGGGATCCACACCGGCCCCCGCCAGTTCGAGTTGCCGCCGAAGAGGCCCGTCGACGACTCGCCGGGCTCGTAGGCGACGCGGTGGCGCATGCCGCCGAGGTCGATCTCGTAGGGCTGCTCGAGGTGGACGCGCGAGAGGGCGCGCACGCCGTAGGGTGAGAGGAACTCGGTCTCGTCGAGCATCTTCGCGAGGAGGCGGGCGAGCTTGTCGCGGTCGAGGATCGCCATCAGCCGGCGGGCGCGCTGGCCGCGGGTCTCGATGCTGCTCGCCGACGCCGAGAGCTCCGGGCGGTTGCCGATGAACCAGAGCGCGCGCTTGAGGAACGCGGGGAAATTCTCGAGCACCGACGACTCGACGCACTCGACGGCGAAGAGCGGGATGAGCCCGACCATCGAGCGCACCTTCATCGGCACCGCGCCCTGCCCAGGCAGGTGGAGGACGTCGTAGAAGAAGCCGTCGGCCTCGTCCCACAGCGGGGCCTGGCCGTCGGAGCCCTCGGTCATCGCGTTGGCGATGAGGAGGAAGTGCTCGAAGAACTTGTTGGCGACGTCCTGGTAGCTCGGGTTCTCGACCGCGAGCTCGAGGGCGATCGACAGCAGGTTCAGGCAATACATGCCCATCCAGCTCGTCGCGTCGGCCTGCTCGAGCTCGCCGCCGGCCGGCAGCGCGTTCGATCGGTCGAAGACGCCGATGTTGTCGAGCCCGAGGAAGCCGCCCTGGAAGACGTTGTTGCCCTGGGCGTCCTTGCGGTTGACCCACCAGGTGAAGTTGAGCATCAGCTTGTGGAAGACGCTCTCGAGGAAGTGGCGGTCGGCGCGGCCGGTGATGCGCCGGTCGATCTGGTAGACGCGCAGCGCGGCCCAGGCGTGGACCGGCGGGTTCACGTCGCCGAACGCCCACTCGTAGGCCGGGAGCTGGCCGTTCGGGTGCATGTACCATTCACGGAGCAGGAGCGAGAGCTGCTGCTTGGCGAAGTCGGGGTCGACGAGCGCCATCGGGATGCAGTGGAACGCGAGATCCCACGCCGCGTACCACGGGTACTCCCACTTGTCGGGCATGGAGAGGACCTCGCTGTTGAAGAGGTGCCTCCACTCGCGGTTGCGCCCGTGCTTGCGGGCCGCGGGCGGCACCGGCATCGCCGGGTCTCCGCGCAGCCAGCGGTCGACGTCGAAGTTGTAGTACTGCCGGCACCACAAGAGGCCCGCGATCGCCGAGCGGAAGAGCGAGCGCTCCTCGCCCGAGAGCCCCTCGGGCATCGCCGCGTCGTAGAACGCGTCGGCCTCGCGGCGGCGGGCGTCGAAGACGGCGTCGAAGCCCGCGAAGCCCGGCGTCTGCCGATCGCGCTGGGTGAGGCGGGCGCGGAAGACGCGCGACTCCCCCGGCGCGAGCGTCACCCGGTGGATGGCCGCGGCCTTGGTCCCGGCGCGCGCGGGGTTCACCGCCGCCTTCCGCCCCTCGACCACGTAGGCGTGGAACGCGTCCTTGGTGAAGGCGGTGCGGTTCGGCGCGCCGTAGAGCAGGTGGTTGTTGGTCTCGTTCTCGGTGAAGACGAGCTCGACGTCGCCCTCGCACGCGATCGTCATCGGCCCGAGGTGGGGCTCGGTGGCGAGCATCGCCGCGATTCCGTCGATGGGAGCGACGGCCCGGATCTCGGGGCGCTTCTC
>JAEUKG010000223.1 GCA_016794325.1 Myxococcales bacterium
GCCGCATCCACCGCTACGGGTGACGGGCCAGCGTCGTGCACCTCGGACGTCCCACCGCCGGAGTTGCACGCGACGAGCACACCCGTGATCGCGCAGACCGTCGACGCCGACGCGATGACCCACGTTCCCCCCCACCTCCGCACGAGTCTCATCTCGCCGATGCTGCCAGCCGACTCCGGCCGGGTACATGAGCACTTCCATTTCGCGGCGGTCAGCGCCTCAGCCGCGCGGGCAGCTCCGCGCGCGACGAGATCCCGAGAGCGCGAAAGATACGCATCAACTGGTTGGAGACGGTCTTGTGCGAAGTGCCGCGGGCAGCGGCGATCGCGGCGGTCGACATGCCGCGCGCCGCCAGCGCTGCGACCTCCTGCTCCGCCTGCGTCAGCGCTTCGTGACGTCGGACCGGAGCGTCGCGTTCGCCGACGACGGCAGGTCCACCTCCGATCGTGACGCGCTCGTACTCGGCGGTGAGGACTGCGACGTAGCGGTCGGCGAACGCGGTGCGCGTCTGCACGCCGAACTTCGCGCAGATCGCGCGCGCGCGGGTAGCGACCGTGCCCTCCGGGATCCCGAGCGTGTACGCGATCGCCTTGTTCGAGTCGCCTCGGGCGACGTACGCAGCGACGACGCGCTCTTCGACCGTGAGCCTGCGCGGGTCCCGCGCTCGGGGCGGGTTCGGGACCGCCAGCACGAGGCGACCGAGGCCAGGCTCGTCGCAGTCGACGAGCGACCAC
This sequence comes from Myxococcales bacterium, assembly GCA_016794325.1. Classification (GTDB taxonomy): domain Bacteria; phylum Myxococcota_A; class Polyangia; order Polyangiales; family Polyangiaceae; genus SXNL01. The sequence goes on from JAEUKG010000223.1 coordinate 735, forward strand.
CGGCCATCGACCAGCGCCGTCCACACGGCCATCGGATCGATCGCGGTCTTCTTGCGTCGGCGCGCCCTCGCCTGTTCGATCGCACGCACGACGCGACCGAGCGTGACCCGATGACCGACGGCGGCGGCGCGGGCACCGAGGAGCCTCCCGTCGGGTGAGAAGATGGCCTCGGCGGCGCGCGTCGGGTCGGCGCCCACGAGGGCGCGCTGCAGTCGCAGCCCCGCGGCGACGTGCGACGCGAGCCGCGCCCACCGCGCGGTTCTGGGGGTGCGGGCGCTGCGCCGGAGGGGGGCCGAGAGGAAGCAGCCGGTGCCGTCCGGGTTGTGGGCGTTCACCGTGACGACGTCGCCGAAGCCGACTGCGCGAGCCAGCTCGGCGTACATGGGGTTCTTGCGCGGGGCGACGTCGTGCAGATCGGTCAGGGTCGCGATCGGCCTACCGATGGTGAACGCGCGCCTACGCGTCTCCTCGTCCGTTCGCTCGAACGCGGTGCGGAGCGCGTCGGTGAGTCGCGTATCGGCGCCGAGGATGACGTACGGCGAGACCATCTCCTCGGGCGTAGGCGCGTCGCGAGAGTAGATGGTCGCGAACCCGCCGAGGCCATCGAAGAGGCTAGCTCGGCACTGATCGAGCACGCCGCGAAGCCACTCGAGCGGGTCCGGTGAGAGTCGGTACGCGGCCCGTACGATCCCAATGTCCCACCGCATCGAGAGTTCGTAGCACGATCCCACGGGGCGACATCGGTGATCGGGAAATGAAACTCCCCATGGTCGAGCCGGTCCAGGGCGCTAGCGTCGACGCATGGCGCGATCGGAGCATGCGTGGTGCCGCCCAGCGGCGGTCGTGACGTTCCTCGTGGTCGGTTGGCTCGCGTGCGACGACGCCGCTCCGACCCCGCCCTCGGGAGCGTCGTCCTCGGGGGGCGACGCCGCGGTCGAGTCCGGGGGCCCCGCCGACGGGGGCGGGCAGCCGGAGGCCGCAAGCCCGCGGACGTCGTCACCGCTGCTCGTGAGCAGCAACGTCACGAGGACCCCGACCGACGTCGTCGCCGACACCAACCTCATCTTCGTCAACGCTGGCAATCCACATTGCCCGTACGCGCGGGTGGGACCCTGCCACGTGTGGGCGTGTGCTACGCGCGGCGCCGACGCGGTGCTGATCGCGGGTGGGGCGATCACGCTCAAGGGGGGGCGGACCAAACTCCAGGTCGAGCCCGTCGACGGCGTCTACCCGACCGATAGACTCGCCGGCGAGGTTTGGACGCCCGGCGCGAGCATGGTGTTCGCCGGGGCTGGAGGCCCCGATCTCCCACCGTTCACCCAGACGCTCGCGGCTCCGACGTCCGAGCTGATCCTGACCGATCCCCCGTTGCCGGACGGCGGTGCGACCTGGACCATGACGGCCGATCGCAAGCAAGATCTCTCGGTCGCCTGGAGCGCGCCCACGACGGGACAGGTCGGAGCAAGCGTCACCACGAACATCGCGGCGGCGTCCGCCGTCGACACCGCGCGGCTCTACTGCGTGTTCGATGCCGCGGCGCAGAAGGCCTCGATACCCGCGGCTGCGCTCGCCATGCTGAGCCCCGGGGCGAGCGTGAGCCTCCTCCTCGGAGCCGAGACGAACGCGGAGGTGCGGGTGGGAGGCTACACCGTCCTCGCGCGGCTCGGTCGGATGCGCCGCGTCGACGTCACGCTTCAGTAGAACCGCGTCGGCTACGCACGCGCTCGTGGGAGAGCGACGCCCGCCCTCCCGCCGCCCCGGCCTCGCCGAAGGAGGGCGCGGGCGCTCGGCGGGACCGGCGCTCCGACCGCGTGCTCAGCGCAGCGCGCCGACCTCGCGCGCGAGCTCGTCGAGGACGGCGTCGAGCTCGGCGGCGCGGTCGTCGGGGCACGCGACGGTGAGGTCGCCCCCGTGCTCGGCGAACACCTGCGCGAGCCCCTCGTGAGCCTCGAGGATCCCCTTCACGAACACCACGTCGCGCGACGCGACGAGGAGCTTCCGCGTCGTCATGCCCGGGCCCACGAACGGGGGGACGGGGCGGCGCGTCACGTCGCGATCTCCATCACACGCTCCATCGCACGCTCCATCACACGCTCCATCACACCAAGGGGTCCGGCGCGTCGACGTCGCGGCGCGCGCGCTTCTCGCGCAGGCGCTGCTCGACGTAGGTGACGATCTTGTCGACGTAGGTCTCGAACGGCGGGCACTGGATGCCCTTGTCGACGAGGAGCTCGGTCGTGCCGGCTGTGCTGTACGACACCGGCGTCGCCAGCGCCTCGAGGAACGCGCGCGGGCTCTGGGCGATGCGGTCGAGGCCCGGCGTCTTCAGGATCGCCTTGGTGAGGTTCGCGGGGATGAAGCCGCGCGGCGCGGGGCGGCCCCCCGCCCGCGCGACGAGCTCGAAGACGCGCCGCGCCGGCAGCGGCGACGGATCGGCGAGGTGGAACGTGCGCCCGACCGCGCGCGGATCGAGCCCGAGCGCCCGCGCCGCGCGCGTCACGTAGTCGACCGGCACGAGGTGGAGGAGCGCGTCCCCGCGGCCGGGGAACGGCAGCGCGAGATCCGGCGGTGACGTCAGCATCAAGAGGACGAGGAGGTAGGGGCCGTCGAAGCGATCGACCTCGCCGGTCGCCGAGTCGCCGACGATGGTGGTCGGGCGGAGGACGACGATGGGCAGCGACTTCACGCGCCGCTGCACGAGCACCTCCGCGTGGGCCCGAGTCTCCTCGACCACGTTCTTGAAGCTCTGCCCGCGCTCGAGCTCGTCCTCGCGGACGAGCCCGGTGCGGTTGCCCGAGACGAGCGCGGTGGAGTGGAACACGAGCGCGCGGAGATCGGGCGCGACCTCGGCGATCTCGAGGATCTCCCGCGCGCCGCCGACGTTCACCTCCTCGGCGACGCCCTTCGGGGCGCCGAGGTACGAGACGTGGGCCACGTGGTGGATGCGATCGATCTCGCGCGCGACCTCGAGGTACTCCTTGCCCGAGAGGCCGAGGTCCATCGCCGCCGCGTCGCCCTCGATGAGGTTCACCCGCTTGCGCTCGTCGAACGTGAGCGCGAGCAGCGCCTCCTCGGCCTCGTCTGCGAACTTCGCGCGGACGACGGCGTGGACGAAGGTGCGCGGGCCCGAGCGGACGAGCTCCTCGAGCATCTTCCGCGCCGCGAACGACGGGAAGCCGGTGAGGAGGACGACCTCCTCGTAGCCCCGCTTCATGGACCGCAGTACTGGGTCGCGACCGCCTGCAGCCACGCCCCGTAGTTGCCGCCGTAGGCGGGGTTCGCCGGGTTGCAGAAGGCCCCCTGGCCCGCGACGAGCGCGCCCACGATGCAGCCGGACTGCTGCACGAACGGGAGGCACTGCCCCGCCTGCACCTGCTGCTGGCACGCCGCGAGGCCCGCCGGCGGGCACGCCGCGCAGCTCTTGGTCTCGCAGTCGACCTCGCAGCCGGTGGAGCGGTTGCACGCACCGCTCACGAACGGCGCGACGCAGTTGTAGAGCCCGGTGAGATCCGTGACGGGCACCGCGAACGGCGCCACGCACGCCGCGCACGCGGGCTTTCCCTTGAGGAACGCGAGCCACGCCTGGCAGGCCACGGTCTCGGGGCCGCCCACGCAGGCCGCGGCGGCGTCGGCGAGATCGACCGCGGGGTCGCACACGTTCGTGTGGCGCGGAAGAACGTTGGTGGTCACGCCCGCCGGGCACGAGGGGTAGTTGGACGGGCACGTCGGCTGCGCTTGGCAGGTGCGCGGCACCGCCGCCGTGTTGCACGAGTTGCCGCCCGCGGTGCAGTTCTGGCAAACGGCACCGCCGGAGCCGCACCGGTTGTCGAGGAAGCCGCCGAAGCAGGTGTTGCCCTGGCAGCAGCCCGCGCACGTGTCGGCGCAGGTGGTGGTGGGGCGGCACGCGCCGGCCTGGCAGGTCTCGTTGGCCGCACACGCCTTGCACGCCGCGCCCGCCTGACCACAAGCGGCTGCGGTCGGAGGGTTCACGCAGGTGTTGCCCGCGCAGCAGCCCGCGCAGTTGGCCGGCCCGCACGCGGGCTGAGCCTGGCACGTGCGCTCGTTGGGCGTCCCGAGGGGCCCGCAGATCTGGCCCGCGCCGGTGCAGTTCTGGCAGGCCGCGCCGCCCTTGCCGCACGCGGTGTTGTCGGCGCCGATCAGGCACTGCGTGCCGAGGCAGCAGCCGCCGCAGTTGGCGGGAGAACACGACGGAGTCCCCACGCACACGGCCCCGGCGTCGCTCTTGGCGTCGCAGGTCTGGCCCGTGGTGTCGCAGTTCTTGCAAGCCGCGCCGCCGGAGCCGCACGCCTTGTTGTCGGTGCCGCCGACGCACTGCGAGCCCACGCAGCAGCCCTTGCAGTTCGTGGCGTTGCAGGCGCTCTCGCCGCAGGTTCGGCGGACGACGTCGCAGCTGCGTCCGTCGCGCGCGCAGTCTTGGCAAGCGCCGCCCTCGACGCCGCAGGCGGTGGCCGAGGTGCCCGCGAGGCACACGTTCTCGCCGGTGTCGGTCTTCAGGC
>JAEUKG010000234.1 GCA_016794325.1 Myxococcales bacterium
CGCAGGAGATTTAAAATCTTCGGCCCGAGAGGGTGTCCCGGTTCGAGTCCGGGAGGGGCTACCGCAAGCCGAGACGGGCACGAGCTCGAGGCCCGTGCCCGTTCGGCGCGGTCGGCGGTGCGTCGAATCAGAACTTCGAGACCACCCTCTTGAGCTCGCCCGCCACCTGCGAGAGCTCGCTGGCGGCGAGCGCCGTGTCGGACGCGCCGGTCTGGGTCGTCTTCGCGGCCGCGGCGACGCCGGTGATCGTCTGGGCGATGTCGGCGCTGCCGCGCGCGGCCTCGGCGACGTTGCGCGAGATCTCGTTGGTGGTCGCGGTCTGCTCCTCGACCGCGCTCGCGATCGCGTTCTGCAGATCGTTGATCTGGTTGATGATCGCGGAGATGTCGCCGATGGCGCGAACGGCGCCGCGGGTGTCGCCCTGGATCGTCTCGATCTTCTGGCTGATGTCCTCCGTGGCCTTGGCGGTCTCCTTGGCCAGCTCTTTGACCTCGTTGGCGACGACCGCGAATCCCTTGCCTGCCTCGCCGGCGCGCGCCGCCTCGATCGTCGCGTTCAGCGCGAGGAGGTTCGTCTGCTGGGCGATCGACGTGATGACCTTCACGACCTTGCCGATGTCGGCGCTGCTCTCGCCGAGCTTGCCGACGATGTCGTTCGTCGTGTCCGCCGCCTTGACCGCGCCGAGGGCGACGCGCGCGGCCTCCGAGGCGTTCTTGGCGATCTCGCGGATGCTCGACGACATCTCCTCGGTGGCGGTGGCGACGGTCTGGATGTTGCGGTTCACCTGCTCCGACGCGGCCGACACCGTGCCCGCTTGGTTGGACGTCTCGTCGGCGGCGCCGGTCATCTGCCGGGAGGTCTCGGTGAGCCGCTCGGACGCGGCGGCGAGGGTCTTGGCGCTCGCCGCGACGTTGCTCACGAGCTGCCGCATCGCGGTCACGTCGGAGGCGTATTTCACGACCTTGAACGGCCTGCCGTCGAGATTGAGGATCGGGTTGTACGAGGCCTGGATCCAGATCTCCTTGCCGCCTTTGCCGATGCGCTTGAACTCGCCCGCCTGGTAGCGCCCGGCCGCGAGATCGCGCCAGAAGCGCGCGTACTCGGGCTTCGCGGCCTCGGCCGGATCCATGAACATCCGGTGGTGCTTGCCGGCGATCTCGCTCTGGCTGTAGCCGAGGGCGGCGAGGAAGTTCGCGTTCGCCTGGCGGATGGTGCCGTCGAGCTCGAACTCGATGACCGCCTGCGACTTGGAGATCGCCTCGAGCTGGCCTTGGGCGTCGGCGGCGGCGAGCTTGGTCGCGGTGACGTCCGACGCGTATTTGACCACCTTCACGACGCGGCCCGAGCCGTCGACGATGGGGTTGTACGAGGCCTGGATCCAGACCTCCTTGCCGCCCTTGCCGATGCGCTTGAACTCACCGGCCTGGAAGCGGCCGCGCGCGAGGTCGTCCCAGAACTGCGCGTAGTCGGAGCTCGCGGCGTACGCGGGATCCACGAACATCCGGTGGTGTTTTCCAGCGATCTCGGCGAGCGAGTACCCCAACGTGCTCAAGAAGTTGTCGTTGGCGACGCGGATCGTCCCGTCGGTCTCGAACTCGATCACCGCCTGCGAACGCCCGAGCGCCGCGAGCTGAGCCTCGGCGAGCTCGAGCCGGCCCTCGAGACCGTCGACGTCTGCGCCCTTCGGCGTCGGTGACCATTGCGTGCTGCCGTTCCTCGCGAGCTCTCCCATGGTTTCTCTCCTTCGGTCCCGTCGGAGAGTGCACGCGTCGGTCCATCCTCGAATCGCCGGAAACGAGACTGTTTCCGTCCTCATGCGCCGGCCTTCGCGCCGGATCGATGGCGGTCGAGAGTCAGCCCGTTGACGCGCGCGGCCGCGCGACGAGGCTCACGGCTTCGGGTGGGCCTCGAGGAAGCCCCAGACGCGCGCACCCCAGTCCGACTGGAACGGGGGCGTGTGGGCCCCGCCGCGGAGGGTCCAGAGCTCGGCCGCGCCCCGCGCGCACGTGTGCCGCTCGACCTTGGTCTCGGCCCCGGCGAGGCCGGTGTCGAGGTCGAGGTCGGGCCCGCCGGCCGCGAGGGTGGGATCGCACCCGTTGGCCCGGGCCCAGAAGGCGACCGCTTCGCGCGCCCCGAGGAACGACGGGACCCCGGAGGCGACGCTCCCGCCCGCGTAGGCGATCGTGCCGTCGGCGTCGCCGTGGACCTGGAGCACCGCCACCGGGGCGGCGGGCTTGCAGGCCGTATCCTGATCGAGCGTGCCCGCGAGGCTGACGATCGCGGCCACTCGGCCCGCGAGCTCGCACGCCATCCGGTGGGCCATGAAGCCGCCGTTCGAGTGCCCCACCACGTAGACGCGCTTGGGGTCGACGGAGTGTTTGGCGCTCATCTCGTCGAGGATCGCCGTCACGTAGGCGACGTCGTCGACCTTCGCGCCGAAGAAGTTGCAGCAGGACGAGCTCGCGTTCCAGAAGCGGTTGCCGCGCGCGTCGACCGTGCCGTCGGGGTACGCGTAGAGGAACGTCTTGTCCTCGGCGACCTTCGCGAGCTTGAAGTAGCTCTCCTGGAGGTCGCCGCTCGCGGTGTAGCCGTGAAGGAGGACGACGAGCGGCGCGGGCTTGGACGGATCGTACTTCGACGGGACGAACGACTTGTACGGCCGTCCCGAGAGCGCGGCGCCGTCGAAGGAGGCGCCGGCGTCGCCCGCGTCGACGGCCCCGGACGGCCCGCCTTCGGCGGACGCGTCGGGGACCGAGCCCGCGGGCGCGGGCGTGTCGCTCGTCGACGAGCACGCGAAGGGAGCGACGGCGAGCGGGAGGAGAGCGAGGAGGGCGAGGCGACGCGGGATCACGGCGCGCATGGTGACAGAGCGGCTGGCGACCGCAAGGGTCCCCGTCCCGCCGCGCGGGCCGGCTTGGCGCGCACGAACGCCGCGCGCCGCTCCACCGAGGCGAGGCGATCCGCTGCGCTCATACGCACACATGGTCACGCGAAGTACCACTGACAATGGCGCCGGCGCGTGGCAAAATCCAGCCATGCGAAAGCTCCTTGGCTGCCTCGCGCTGACCGCCGCTTTGCTCGCGCCCGGCGTCGCTCGCGCCGAGGAGGTGGTGATCGACAAGCCGAACGATCACCCGTCGTATCGCCTCGAGCTCGAGCCCCGCGCCATCTTGTGGTTCGGGCGCATCAACCGCGAGGGGACGGCCCACGTGGGCGCTGGCCTCCGGGCGAACTTCGTCCTCGCCGACCCCCTCATCAAGTCGTTCAACAACAACCTGGCGGTCGGCACCGGCGTCGACTTCTTCAGCTACCACGGCGGCTTGACGGCCTTCGTCCCCGTGGTGCTCCAGTGGAACTTCTTCCTCCTCGAGCACCTGAGCCTCTTCCCGGAGATCGGCCTCGGGCTCGGCGTCGGCGCGTACCACGACGCCTACCTCGCGCCGCTGCTCGCGCTCGGCGGGCGCATCCACATCGTGGAGCGGGTGGCGCTCACGCTGCGCGTCGGCTACCCCGGGCTGGGCATCGGCCTGTCGTTCTTCCTCTGATCCGAGAAGAAGAGTCACTTGAGGCACGGCCGGAGGTGCACGTCGTCGACCGCGACCCCGCCCATCCCGACGGAGGCCGCGACGACCCCACACTGGACCATGACCTTGCCGTTGGCCCCCGCCGCCGGGGTCTCGAAGTTGTAGCCCTGCGAGCTCGTGGCGGCGCCTTCGGTGAGCGTGAGGGTGAGCCCCTGCCCCAGCGCGAGCTCGTACTTCACCGTCAAAGCTCGTTCGGGCGAGCGGTCCAGGCTGTAGGAGTTCTCCACGTCGACCCCAGGAGCGACAATCTTGGTCCCGAGCCTCCACGCGCCAGGGCCGGCGTTGAAGATGCGGATCTTCACGCGCCTGTTCGCCTTGTCGTCGACCTCGAGGGAGCAGCCGGCCTCGTCCGGTCCGAGCCGTGCGAGCATCCAGTAGTCGAGCACGATCTTGGACGGGAGCTTCACGTTGTCGAACACGTTCGTGAAGAAGGCGCTCGTCGGAAACGACGTGACGTCGAGGCGGAGTGACGGCGACGCAGCCCCGAAGGCTGCCAGGTCGAGGACGACGTTCACGCCACCGGGGGAGACCACACTGCTGGGGTTGAACCCCGAGAACGTCTCGTCGATGGCGTTCGCGCATGGGAGCGGACCGTCGAGCGACCCGTCGAGCCCCGAGCTCCCGGACGAGCTCGACGACGACGAGCCTCCGCTGCTGGAGCTCCCCCCGCTGCTCGAGGAGCCCCCGCCCGACGAGCTCCCGCCGGAGGACCCTCCGCTGCTGCTGGACGAAGGCGCGCCGTCTTCGGACGTGAAGGCCCCACACGCGGCCGTCACCGCGACCGCGACCGCACCCACCGCTCCCAAGCCGAACGCGCGACGCCCCATGGAACGAGTGTACACGGGCGGCGACGGGCGGGCGAGCGCCCGGGTCAGCCCGCCTTGGCGAGCTCGCCGAGGGAGGCGTCGAGGGCGGCGAGCGCCTTCTTCACGTCGTCTTCGCGGCTCGGCAGGGGCGGCGCGACCATGACGCAGTTGAACTTGCCGAACGTGATGACCCCGCGCTTTCGGAGGTCGGCGTAGAGGTTCTTCATCGCGCCCGGCCCTGGGCCGTGCCACGGGACGAACGGCTCCTTCGTCGCCTTGCTCTTCACGAGCTCGAGGGCGAAGAACGCCCCGACGCCGCGCACGTCGCCGACGATGTCGTGTTTGTCGGCGATGGCGCGGAGCGCCGTGGAGAGCCAGCCCTCCATCACCTTGCCGCGCTCGTAGAGCCCCTCCTCCGCGTACGCGCGGACGGTGGCGAGGCCGCAGGCGACCGCCATCGGGTGGCCCGAGTAGGTGTGCCCGCAGGGGAGCGCGCGCTCGTCGTAGGTCTTGGCGAGCGACTCGCGGAGCATCACACCTCCGAGCGGGAGGTACGCGCTCGTCACACCCTTCGCGAAGGTGATCGCGTCGGGCACGACGCCGTACCGCTGGGCGGCGAACGCGGCGCCGGTGCGCCCGAAGCCGGTCATGACCTCGTCGAGCACGAGGAGGATGCCGTGGCGCTCGGTGAGCTTGCGCAGATCCGCCAGATACCCGTCGGGATAGGTGATGACGCCGTTCGACCCCACCACCGGCTCGATGACGATCGCGGCGACGCGATCCGCGTTCTCGTGGAGGAGGACGCGCTCGAGGTGCTCGATCGCCCGACCGCGCTCCTCCTCGGGGGTGCTCGCGTGGAAGGGGCTCCGGTACGGGTAAGGCGCGAAGAAGCGCACGATGCCGGGCGCGCCCATGTGCTCGCCGCCCCACCGGCGGTCCTCGCCCGTCATCGTGATCGACGTGCCCGACGAGCCGTGGAAGGAGCGGTAGGCGGTGAGGATCTTGGTGCGCCCGGTGAGGTTCCGGGCGAGGCGCACGACGTCGTCGTTGGCCTCGGCGCCCGCGGTGGTGAAGAACGTGCGGCAGCCCTCGCCCTTCCACGGCGAGATCGCCGACAGCTCGGCCGCGAGCTCCGCCCTCGCCTCGTTGAAGAGGCCGGGCGCGGCGTAGCCGATCTTCCGCGCCTGCTCCTCGATCGCCTTCACCACCTTCGGGTGGCCGTGGCCGAGGTTCACCGCGATGAGCCCGCTCGCGAGGTCGAAGAACGCGTTGCCGTCCTTGTCGTAGAGGAAGCTCCCCTCCGCGCGGTCGATGACCGGCGCGACGAGGCCCCCCTGCGGGAGCCACGGGGTGAGGAC
>JAEUKG010000336.1 GCA_016794325.1 Myxococcales bacterium
GAGACGCCGCCCTCGTCGCTCGACCTTGCGCGCTTCGAGCACCTGTGCGTCGTCGGCGAGACGCTCTACGACAAGGCGGGCGGCCTGTACGCGCTCGTCGCCGCGGCGGGCGGCGCGTCGGTCTTCGTGGGCGGCGGACAGATCGTGAGCGACGAGATCCAGACCGCGGTGAACCTGCGGCTGCCCTACTTCGTGATGTCGAGCGTGCCGGGGGCGAGCGCCGATCACGCGCGCGAGCGCCCGGAGCGCGCGTTCGCCGACGCGGACGAGCTCGTTCGCGCGCTCGCGCGGGGCCCGATGGGGTGCGCGCTCGCGCCCCACTGGTTCTCGGGCCCGAACCCGACCGCCGACGCCGTGGTCCTCCGCCGCGGCGCGGCGGGGCTCGAGGTGCTCCTCGTGCTGCGCGACGTCGACGCCCCGGCCGAGCCCGGGCGGTGGGCGCTGCCGGGCGGCTTCGTCGCCACGAGCGCGCGCCGCGGGTGCGCCTTCGTCCCCGATCGCGAGACCGCGGCCGCGGCTTGCGTCCGCGAGCTCCGCGAAGAGGCGGGGGTGGAGCTGGACGAGCGCGAGCTCGTGGAGGTGGGTCGCTACGAAGGCGCGGGGCGCGATCCGCGCGACTCCCCCGAGGCGTGGGCGAGGAGCACCGCGTTCGCCGTGCTCCTCGACGACGCGCGCGCGCGTCGCCCCGTCGTCGGCGGCGACGACGCGGCCGACGCCGGCTGGTTCGACGTCGAGGCGCTGCCCGACCTCGCCTTCGATCACGCCCGCATCGTGGCCGACGCCCTCGGCGTCGTCACCGCGACGGCGGGCGCTGCGTCTTCCGCTTCTCCGTCCCCGACGCCTCGTCCGCTGGGGTGAGCATCATTTTCGTCGCGCGTCGCGGCGGCGCCGCGGGGGTGGAGTGTTGGGTCTTGCCCGCCCCGAGCGCCTCGCGCGCGCGCCGGTACGCCTCCTCGGCGTCGTGGCGGGCGTCGCGCTCGCGCGCGAGCTCGAGCTCGAGCGCCTTCACCTGATCCGGCACCGACTTCGTCGCGAGCTTCTTGATGCGCTCGAGCTCCGAGCGCAGGAGGTTGGCCTCTTCTTCGGCGTCGGCGCGCAGCTGCGCCTCCCGGTCGAGGCGTGCCTCGAGCGCGGCGACTCGATCCGTCAGCGCGACCAGCCTCGGATCGCGGGTGGAGGTGGCGCCGCTCTCGCGCACCCTCTGGGAGGGCGGCGGCATCGTCGCCGAGCGATCGCTGCGGGGATCGGCCTTCGAGCGGGAGGACACCTCCTCACGAACGGCGACCTGACCATGATTGCCCCTCGGCGTCCCACGCATGCGACTCATTCCTCTCCGTCTGCTCTCTCCCCCTCCAGGCAGTCGAACGGACATCATGCAAATCGCTTTCGGTTCTGCCAAGGGCGAACAGCAAGAATTGCGGCGAGGGAGGTGTTTTTGCGGCCCACGTGGAGGCCTCCGCACGCGCCGCGCCGCGCAGGGGCCGTGTGGGCAGGCGCGCGCACACGCGCCCACGTCGCGCAGCGTGTCCTACGCTTGACCACCGAAGCCGGGCTCAAGGGCGCGTCGCGTCGCCGCCACCGTCATCCACGACGGTGGCCTTGGGGCTCCGTCGTGGGGGGCGTCCGACGTACCGAACCCGCTCGGGAGCCAGCCTCTGCAGCGCGGCGGGGCGTTGCTCCGCGCCCTCGAGGGCGTTCGCGAGCTGGGGCAGCTGCATCAACGCGAAGCCGGTGGGCGTGACGTCGTCGGGCCCGAGGCCGATGTCCATCATCGCGGCGGCGGTGCCGACCGCGATGTTCGGCGGCAGCCCCTTGCGCGCCTTCACCACCGGCGTGATCGCCTCGAGCAGGCGCCACATCGGGCGCGCGTCGCGGCCTTGCGATCGCAAGAAGCCACCGAGCGCGACGATGCGCTCGTCGGCGTCGCGGAACGGAACGCCGAAGCCCGGGGCGCCCTGCCGATCCATCGCCGCGTCGACGGCGGCCTCGAGCGAAGCGCCCGCGTCGCGGCCCCTCGCGACGTCGCACAAGAAGTGCGCCGCGCGGGTGCCGGTGTGCGGACCGAGGGTGGCGCTGTCGTAGAGCAACGCCCCGCACGCGACGCCGGAGGTGAAGCGACCGAACGCGGAGGCGACTCGCGTGACCTTGAGCGGCCAGATCCGGGGATCGATGATCCCGAGGGTGATCGCGAGCGCGGTGACGACCGGGGAGTCCTCGGCGGCGAGGAGCTTGCCGGTGGTGCCGAGGACGATCCACTGGCCGAGGTCGACGTTGCCGAGCAGCTCGCCGTAGAGGCGCCGGCCGAACAGCTCGTGCTCGGTCCAGCGCGCGATCCCGACGCGGGTGGGCAGCGTCGCGGTCATCGCGGCTCCCCCTCGTAGGCGAACGGCGGGACGCGCATCGGGTACTTCGCGAACGCCTTCGGCCGGACGGCGAACGCCTCCGCCGCGGCGAACGGCAGGCGCGCCCAGGTGAGGACCGCGACGAGGCCCTCGGGCGTGCGCACGCCGGACGCGAAGAGCGTGGCGAGGAGCGCGGCTTCGCGCGTCAGGCCCTCGTCGACGCCGCGGGCCTCGAGGCCGCGTCGCGCGAGCGCGGCGGCGATCACGGCCGCGCCGCCGGCGCCCTCGGTGAAGCCCTCGGGCGCGGGCCCGCCGCCGTCGCCGCCGAGCCACGCGAGGAGCGGGCCGTGGGCGTCGACGATCGCCCGCGCCTCGTCGGCGAGGACGACGGCCGCGGAGGCGACGACGGCGTTGTCGCCGGCGGCGCACAGGCGCGCGAGGGAGGCGGTGTGAGGCGCCGCGTCGCCGGCCGACATCACCGCCGCGAAGTGGCACGCCAGGTCGAAGAGGCGGCTCTCCGTCTCGCCGGGGAGCTCACCGGTGACGGCGAGGTACACCGCGTCGGTGAAGCGGTAGCTCGCGCACACGTCCTCCTCGAGGTCGTAGCCGTGCACCCGAGGAGGATCGAGGACGCGAGCGTCGAGCGCCTCGGGCCACGGACCCGCCTCGACCGGGCCGACGTCGGACCCGCTCATTTCTCGATGAACCCGGCGAGGGAGCGCGCGCGCTCGCCCATCGGCGGCGGCATGTTGGGGTCGACCCGCACCTCCACCACCGCCGGAAGGCCGCTCGCCATCGCCGCCGACACCGCGGGCCCGATCTCCCCCGGGTGCTCGACGACCCGGGTGAAGAGCCCCATCGCCTCCGCCAGCTTCGCGACCTCCAGCGGGTGGCGGTAGCGCGCCGCGCGCAGCGCCTGCCCGCGCCCGAGGATCTTGCTGCAGTGGTGGGTGATGCCGTGCATGTTGTTGTTCTCGACGATCCACACGACCGGCGCGTCGTGCTCGGTGGCGGTGATGAGGTCCATCCCGTTCATCGCGAAGCATCCGTCGCCGACGATGGCGAACACGGGGCGCCCGGGTTGAGCGAGGGCGGCCCCGATCGGCGCGACGGTGCCGTGGCCCATCGAGCCGAAGCCGAGGTTGATGACGAACCGCTGCCCCTTCCGGATGCAGAGGTGGTGGAGGTTGAACAACATGTGGCCGCCGATGTCGCTGAAGACGATGGCGTCGCGCGGCAGGACGCGGTCGAGCTCGGCGCGCCACCGCTGCGGCGTGAGCTTGCCCACCGAGCTGTCGCGCGCGTCGCCGTCGTCGTAGCGGCCTTCGCCGCGCACGGGGGAGGGGGCCGAGCTCCACTCGCTCGCCGGGCTCGTGCCCTCGCGAATGCGCCGGTGCACGTGGTAGATGAGCTCCACGAGGATCGCTTGGGCGTCGCCGACGAGCGGCAGGTCGACCGGGTAGTTGCGCCCGATGCGATCGGGGTCGACGTCGAGCTGGACGAAGGAGCGCGTCGGCATCAGCTTCGGCGTCCAGTTCATCGTGCTCGTCTCGCCGAGGGAGGCGCCGACCGAGAAGAGGACGTCGACCTCCGAGCCGAGCACGGTGGTCCGAGCCTCGCGGTGCCCGGCGACGCCGAGGACGCCCAGCGAGAGCGGATCGTCCTCCGGGAAGAGCCCCTTGCCGCGCGGCGTGGTCGCGACGCGCGCCGGCAGCAGGTTCGCGAGGGCGTAGAGGTGCTGCTCCGCTCCCGCGATGCCGACCCCGCTGCCCACGAGGAGCACGGGGTGCTTGGCCGCGAGGAGCTCGTCGCCGGCGCGGGCGACCGCCGCGCGATCGAAGCTGCGGGCCGTGGCCCGGTACGCGCTCGGCTCGAGCCACTCGCGCTGCTCGGCGAGCGGCTTCTCCCACACGTCGACGGGGACGTTCAGGTGGACCGGCCCCGGCCGACCCGACAGCGCGAGCCGCAGCGCGCGCCGCAGGTGCTGCGGCAGGCTCTCCGCCGAGGTCACCATCGCCGAGTACTTGGTGATCGGGCGGAACATCTCCACGATGTCGATGTCCTCCCGCGGCGTCTCCTGCGCCGCGCCCTTGCCGAGCGCGTGCGACGCCGCTTGCCCGGTGACGACGAGGAGCGGCACGCCGTCGGCGAACGCGCACGCGACGCCGGTGATGAGGTTGGTGGCGCCGGGGCCAGACGTCGCGGCGCAGACCGCGAGGCGGCCGCTGGTGCGGGCGTAGCCGTCGGCCATGAAGGCAGCGCCGCCCTCGTGCTTCGTGTGGACGAGCTCGAGCTCCTCGTCGTCCTCCACCGCCTTGAACATGGGGTAGAGGAGCCCGCCGACGATGCCGAAGACGTGACGGATACCCTCCGCCTTGAGATACCTCAGGAAGACGTCGACGGCGCGGGTCGGGGTCGCGGCTTCGTCGTTTCGTCGTTGGTCGTGATCGGTGAACCCGGACGGGAGGCGTACTGCTGCACTCACCCGCCAGGCTTACGAATGCGAACGACCTCGCGCAACATCTTTCCGCTCTCTCTCTCCTCATTTCGGATTGGAACGACGTTGTCCAAAGGTTTGACCGGGAGGAAAAGCCAGAAGGTCGTACCTTGACCCACCCGACTCATGACCTCGATTCGCCCGCCAATTTGCGCCAGGAGCTCCACGACAATCGGCAAACCGAGGCCGAAGCCTCCTGTCCCGGTACGCTCGACATTCTGGTTCGTGGCTCGAGGTTTGCGCTGGAAGATCCCCTCGATCTCGTCCTCGGGGATGCCCGGCCCAGTGTCGCTGATCTTGATGACGAAAAAGCCAGGTGTCCCGTCGAGCTCGACCACGATGCTCCCGCTCTCGGTGTGTTTGGCGGCGTTCGTGGTCAGGTTGTCGAGGATCCGGTCGAGGAGCATCCGGTCCACCTCGACCGACTCCGGCGCCTCCCGGTTGCTGAATACGCTGACCCGGATATCCCGGGCGAAGACGAGCGCCTGGACCCGACGGCGGATGACCTCGACCAGCGGCCCGATCTCGATGCGGGCGGGCCGCAGCGTGACGAGGCCCCGGGTGGAGGCGACGCTCTTGATGAGCCACTCCACCATCTCGGTCATGCGATCGGCCTCCGCCAAGGTGTCGCGCAGCGTCTGCTGCTCCTCCGGGAGGTCGTCGCCGATGCCCTGGATGTTCAGCTTGATCACGCTGAGCGGCGCGCGGAGATCGTGGCTGTATTCGAGGAGTCGGTTCTCGCGCGCGGTCAGCGCCGCGAGGTGCTTGGCGGCGTCCTCCACCATCGCCAGGCGGTCGGCCGTCGTCTCCTCGAGCAGCCGCGCCCACTCGCTCTGGCGCTCCTCGAGCGCGCGGAGCTCGCGCCGGACCGACGCCTCGTCGTTCACGGCCTCGCGCAGCGCCTGGGACATGTGATCGCGGGCGCGGTCGTTGCCGCGGGTGCGCAGGGTCTGCTCCGCGAGGAGCGCGATCGCGGCGCCGAGGACGGGCCAGCTCAAGGCGGCGACGCCGAGGCCCGCCCGCACCGCGAGCCCCGTCGCGCCGAGGCCGATCGTGGCGCCGAGCGCGGTCCAGACCCACCGCGGCCGCTCGAACCAATGGAAGTCGTACACGCACGCGTCGTCGCCCTTCGCGATGCACGACGTCTCGACGCAGTGGGCGGCCGGCATCCCGTATTCGACCGGGATTCGCGTGCTCTGGGCCTGGCGCGAGAGGCACATGAGCCGGCTCTCGGGCCGCGAGCTCGTGTACCGGAGCCGCGCGTGGTTGCGGCCTGCCGCCAGCACCTCGAACTTGGAGACCGTGGAGAAGAAGCGGTTCCCGGCCTCGGCCCCGCGGTAGATGAGGGCCGGGCTCGTCGCCCAGAAGAAGTACCGCAGCGGCCCGTAGCTCTTCGTCATCTTGTAGGAGCACGCCCGCATCAGCTCCTCGTCGGAGCCGACGATGCGGCGGGTCTCCCGCAGCAGCAGCTCGAACGTCTCCCACGAGACCCACGCGACCTTGCGGTCGAAATCTGCGCTCTCGAGGCCGGCGGCGTCGCACATCGCGGCGAACGCCTCGCGGCCCCCCGCGCGATCGTCGAAATACCACTTCAGCGGCGCGAGGATGCGCAGGTTGAAGTCCGCGCTTCCTCGAGATCGCGTGGGGGCGGAGGACCTGGGCATCGGGGTGCGAAGAGCGGCGCTAGGGCGCCAGCGTCCAATTCAATCACCGGTCCATGGGCGCGGCAAGGCGCCGCCCTCTCCCGCGACGCCTCGGCGCGCCGCCACTCGCGGGTGAAGTGAGGGGGGCGCGCGGCGAACCGCCCGCGCGGGCCTCGCCCTGGGAATGTACACCCCGCGCCCGGGTAGCCGAAAAGGGGCAGCTCACCCCACCGTTCACTCCAGGGCGGGTCTTCCAGGGGCGGTCGCTCCGGCCTTCGCTCCAGCAGCGCTCAAGCTCTCAGGGGCAAAAAGGAGGCCCTCCCCGGCGAGCTCGTCCGTGGGGAGCTCACCCGTCCCCGTCGCGGCCGCGGGCCTCGGGAACCGGAAACGACGGCGCGCTCCGGGCGTCGCCGGTCGCGCCTCCGGCGGTCCGAGCCGCGGCCCGCGGCGCGTCGGGATCGGCGCGCCCGCGCGGAGCCTCGGCGCTCGCGGCGGGCGCAAGCGGATAGGAGGGGCGCGGGCTCGGGGTCGCGACCCCGGTCGCGTCGAAGCTGGGCGCGGCGGCGGCGGGGCCGAGCTTCTGGCTCGCCGTGAGCGCCTCGGTGGTGAGGTCGGCGAGGATCGCCTCGCCGGTCGCCCGCTCCCCCGCTCGCTCGTAGAGCGTGAGCACGCGCTGCTTGGCCACCTCCGCCCGCGCAGCGTCGCGCCCCACGATCGCCGTGAAGTAGAGCGCCCGGTGCGCGTGGACGCTGTCGGGCTGCTCGAGGACGAGGCCGTCGAGCATCGCCCTCGCCGCCGCCACCTTGCCCGCGCGCGCGAGCGCCAAGGCGGTGTCGGCCCGGGGATCGTCGCCGAGGGTGGAGGCCTTCTCGACGGCGTCGTCGAGCCGCCGATCGAGGCCCGTGCCCCGGAGGAGCGCCGCGGTCACGACGCCGAATGCAAAGCCGAACAGGTGTGCGGAGTGGGATATGCCGTCGTCGGCGCGGACGGCGTGGAAGAGCTCGACCGCCGCCCAGAGGGGCAGCGCCGCCCACGCCGGGGCCCGGAACGTCACCCCGACGAGGACGAGGAAGCGGATCCGCACCTTCGCGAAGAGGACGAGGAACGCGCCCATCGCGGCCGCGACCGCCCCCGAGGCTCCGATGACGGTGGTGGAGGAGAAGACGCCGTGGCCCAGCGTCGCGATGACGCCGCCGACGAGGTAGAACGCGAGGAACCACGGCCGCCCCCAGCGGTCCTCGAGGTTCATCCCGCACAGCGCGAGGAACCACATGTTGAAGAGCACGTGCGCGAAGCTGCCGTGGACGAAGAGCGAGGTGAGGACCCCCGGCACCCGGCTCCGCGGGCCGTAGCCGAGGCGGTGGTGTGGCTCGTCGGCGATGGCGGCGTCGAGGGCCGCGGCGAGCTCGTCGAGGGTTCGCTGATCGTCGTCCCGGTCGCGCGGGTCGGCGTACACGTGGTGCGTGCGACCGCGGCCCGCGCGCCGGCCCATGCGCGCCTCGAGCTCCGCCAGGGTCCCCCGCGCCTCGAGATCGGGGTGGTCGGCGTGGAAGGCGAGCGCCGCGGTGGCCGCGGCGACGGTGTGCTCCTCGGCCGAGGCCTGCGCGGGGCGGAGCGCCACGAAGACGACGATCGAGAGGAGCACGATCACGGACGTGACCCAGGGCCACCGCCGCACCGTCATTCGATCGTGGAACAGCGGGACGATCATGGCTCGGCCGGCGGACCCCTCCGAACCACCCGTAGCACAACTGCGGCCGGTTCCATCCGCCCGGCGCGCGGGCGCCGGGGGCCGGGGCCCGCGCGCACGTTCCGCGCGGCGATCGGCGATCCAAATGCTATGGATCGGCCGTGCGTAGGGTCCGCCGCGCCCTCCTTCTCGTCGTGACCTCGCCGCCGTTCGTCGGCGCCTTGCTCGTGCTCGCCCTCGCGTGGCGCGCGGGGGCTCGCGGGACCGACGAGCGAGACCTCGGCGGCGAGGGGCGCGCCCGGGCGATGGCGAGCTTCATCGAGGCCCGGTACGCCGGCGAGATCAAGCGCGTGACCGTCGCCATCGGCGCTTCCGCGATCGGCATCGGCGTCGCCCTCGGCCTCGTGGCCGCGGCCCTCGTGTGGGCGCGCGCGCCCCGCGTGCGCCGCGGGCCCCTCGGCCGCGCGGTGGAGTCGCTCGCGGTCGTCGCGGCGCTGCACGCGCTCGAGCAGGCGTGGGGGATGGCGCGCGCGCCGCAGCTCTACGCCGCGACCTACTACGAAGGCGGCGGCGCGGGCCGCGCGTTGCAGGTCGTGATCACCGACGTCCTCGGCCCCGGGGGCGTCGTCGCCCTCGGGCTCGGCGCCGCCTTCCTCTACGCGCGCGGGTCGTGGCTGCGCGGGCTCGTGAGCCGGGCGCGGGCGCGCCTCGGCCCGGCCCGCGCGATGGCGTTCGCCGGCGTCTCCGCCGTCGTCGCCCTCGGGCTCCTCGCGGCGCGGGCGGCCGGAGGCCCCAAGCCCGCCGAGGCCCAGGAGCCTCCCGGCGCGCCGCGCGCGAGCGCGCCGGCGAGCGCCCCGAAGCGCTCGCCGAAGGCGGGGGCGCGCCCCAACGTCCTCGTCCTCGCCGCGGACTCCCTGCGCGCCGATCGCCTCGAGCCGCGCACCGCGCCTCGGCTCTCCGCGCTCGCCGACGCGTCGGTCACCTTCGAGCGCGCGTACGTCTCGCTCCCGCGCACCTTCTCGTCGTGGGTCACGATCCTCACCGGTCGGCACGCGCACCACCACGGGATCCGCTCGATGTTCCCGCGCTGGGAGGACCGGGCGAAGGACTTCGACGCGCTCCCCGCCCGGCTCGGCAAGGCCGGCTACAAGACGGCGGTGGTGAGCGACTACGCCGGGGACATCTTCGGGCGCATCGATCTCGGCTTCGGCGTCGTCGACACGCCCGGCTTCGATTTCCGGGAGCTCGTCCGCCAGCGCGCGCTCGAGCGCGAGACCCCGCTCTTGCCGGTGCTCCACTCCGGCCTGGGGCGGCAGCTCTTCCCCGTCCTGCGCGAGATCAACTCCGCTGCGGACCCCTTCATCCTCGCCGAGGACGCGAAGCGCGCGATCCGCGCCGCCAGCCGCGGCGGGTCGCCGTTCTTCGTCACCGTGTTCTTCTCGACCGCGCACTTTCCGTACGCCGCGCCCGCCCCCTACTATGCGAAGTACACGGATCCGCGGTACCGCGGGCGCTTCAAGTACCACAAGCCGATCGGGCTCGGGCAGGAGGCCCCGCCCGACGCCGAAGACGTGGCGCAGATCCGCGGGCTCTACGACGGCGCCGTGCGCGCGATCGACGACGCGGCGGGGAGCATCCTCGACGAGCTCGAGCGCAGCGGCCTCGCCGACGACACCGTGGTCGTCGTCACCGCCGATCACGGCGAGGCGCTGTGGGAGAACGGCCACGGCCAAGGCCACGGCGATCACCTCTTCGGGGACGAGGGCACGCACGTGCCGCTCGTCGTCTACGATCCTCGGTCGCGCGCTCCCCACCGCGAGCGGGCGATCGTGCGCGACGTCGACATCGCCCCGACCCTCTACGAGCTCACTGGGGTGCCGGCCCCCGCCGACCTCGACGGCCGCTCGCTCGGCGCCGCGTTCGCCGGCACGCCCCTGCCGAGCGCGATCGCGGTGGGGGAGACCGAGCTGTGGTTCACCGAAGACATCCCCGGGCTCACGCCGTCGCAGCGGCTCCCGTACCCGGGGATCATGGCGCTCACCGAGCTCGACGGGCAACACGGCGACGAGATCGTGCTCCGCAAGAGCGTGACCGCGCTCACCACCGTCGCTCGCCACCGGATGGCCCGCGACGAGCGCTACAAGCTCGTCTACGTGCCCACCCGCGCCGCGCCGGTGTTCGTGCTCTTCGACACCCTGACCGACCCCGCCGAGACGCGGGACGTCGCGGCGCTGCACCCGGCGGAGGTGACGCGGCTGAAGAGCGACCTCTTCGCGTGGGCGCTGAAGGACAAGGACATGATGCTTCAGGGCGGCTACCTCGTGCCGCGCGAAGGGAGGGGGCCGTGACGCGCGGAGGCCGTATCGCGGGCGTGGTCGGGTGGGTCTGCGCGGTGGGCGCGCTCGCCGCGTGCTTCGGCGTCGCGCGCCGCGCGGGGGGCGGCTCCGATCCGCCGCCGTCGCCGCCGTCGCTCGCCGCCGCCCTGTCCGCGAGCGCGAGCGGGAGGGCGAGCGCGAGCGGGGCGGCGTCGGCCAAGCCCGCGCCGGTCGCGAAGGCGCCCGGCGACGCGGCGTTCGAGGTCACCCACCGGCTGGTCGATACCGTGCATACTGCACGTTTTGACGGCAACCCGTCGCTCGCCTCGGTCGCGCTCGGCCCACACTGGCGCAAGATGACGCCGCCGTGGGTGCCGTTCCCCGAGGGCTCGCGGCGGCTCGTCACCAGCATCGCCCTGCGCATGAGCGCCAGCGAGACGCAGTGGTCGGTGAACACCCAGGCGGGCAAGGCGTGGCAACCCGACGCGCGGGTGTGGAACATGAACGAGGGCAGCTTCGACCAGCGGGACGCGCTGGTCGCCGCCGCGCCCTCCACGTTCACGTTCAAGCTCGACGTGCCGGAGGGCGCGCGCTTCGTCTTCGCGCCCGGCACCGTCAACGCGACCGGAGAGGCGACGCTGTTCTCGGTGTCGGTCGTCGACGCGCGCGGTGCGGCGAAGGAGGTCGCGCTCACGCGGGTGGCCCCGGCGGACGCGCGGCGCTGGGGCGAGGAGGTGCACGTGGACCTCGCCGCGTACGCCGGCCAGACGGTGGAGCTCAAGCTCGCCACGCGCACCGAGCCCGCGCGCCCGGGCGAGAAGACGGCGCCCCCGACGCCGAAGGTGGTGAAGAAGGGCGACGACGACGCGGCACCGCCGCCCGAGCCCGGCCTGATGATGGGCTCGGCCAGCGTCGCCTTGTGGGCGAACCCCACCGTGCTCCGCCGCGCCGCGTCGACGAAGATCCCGTACAACGTCCTCTGGATCGTCATCGACGCGCTGCGGCCCGACGTCCTCGCGAGCTTCCACGACGACGAGGAGGACGCGCGCCGCGCCCGCTCGGCCCACCCGCCGCTCGAGGCCGCGCTGCCCAAGATCCCCGGGCTCACGCCGGTGCTCGACGAGCTCACGAAGCGCGGGGTGCGCTACACCCACGCCTACTCCGCGGGGGCGTGGACGAGGCCCGGGACGCTGTCGATGCTCTCGGGCGCTCGGTCGAGCGAGCTCGGGATCGAGACGACCTCCTGGGTGCTGCCGCCCCAGCAGGTCAGCCGCTTCTACGGTTCGCAGCCGCCGCTCCTGCCGCTGCTCCTGCGGCGCGACGGCGTGGTCACGCGCGCCTTCGTGAACAACTACTTCATGGTCGGCTACGCGCCCGTCGGCGACGACGTCGGCTTCGAGCGCACCGACGACCACCGGTACCGGACGCGCGACACGCTGGAGGTGACGCGCGACGCCACCGCCTGGATTCGCGCCAACAAGGACACGCGGTTCTTCGCGTTCTGCAACTACAACTCGCCGCACGAGCCCTGGGAGCCGCCCGATCGCTTCATGGAGCGGGTGCCTCCGCCCCCCCACGGCCCCAAGGACTCGGTGACGCGGCGCTACATGGCCGAGGCGGCCAAAGACGACGAGGCGGTGGGCCAGCTCCTCGCCACCCTCGACGAGACGGGCCTGCGCGAGCGCACCATCATCGTCGTCACCGCCGATCACGGCGAGACGCTCTCGGCCGCCCACACCGGCACCGGCATGGACAACATGCCGATCCGCTACCACCACGCCGCCAGCAACTTCGAGGAGACCACTCGTATCCCGATCCTCATCGTCGCCCCGGGCCGGCTCCCCGAGGGCCGCGAGGTCGCGGCGCGGGTGCGCAACACCGACATCGTGCCCACCCTGGTGGAGCTCATGGGGATGGAGCCGTCGCCTCGCATGAGCGGCCGCTCGCTGGTGGCGCTCTCGAAGAGCGGCCGCGAGGAGGGGGAGCGCGTGGTGGTGAGCGAGGGGAGGGCGACCCGCGCCATCATCTCCGGGCACCACCGGCTGCTCGTCCGCGAGGTCGGCGGGCGCCTGGCCCCCTCGACCGACGACCGCGGCGCGCCGCTCGGCAGCGAGTCGCTCTACGACCTCGACGCCGACCCCGGCGAGCGCCAGAACCT
>JAEUKG010000967.1 GCA_016794325.1 Myxococcales bacterium
TCACCTCGTCGGCCGTGCTGAGGCCGTCGGCGAAGAGCGCGCGCGCGAGATCGTCGCGGCTGGACGCGGGGAGGCCTCGCTCGCGCGCGCGCCGCGCGACGCGCTCCCAGTCGACGCCCCGGCCGTCGTCGGAGATCTCGATCACGAGCCGCCCGCCCTCCTCGCGCCCGGCGATGGTGACGGTCGGCGTCGCGTCTTTGCCCGCGACCGCGCGCTCGGTCGCCGACTCGATGCCGTGGTCGACGGCGTTGCGGACGAGGTGGACGGCCGCGCCCCAGAAACGCGGCCAGGGGCCGCTCGGCAAGCGCGCGCTGTCGACCTCGACGACCACCTGGACCTCGGGCTTCCCCAGCCGCCGAGCGATCGCCCGGGTCTGCTCGGCGAGGCGCTCGACGTGCGGGCGCAGCCGCTCGCGCTTCCACGACTCGAGGCGCGCGCGGACGGTCGCGGCCGGCGCTCCGCGCGCGAGGAGCGCGATCGCTTGGTCGATCTCGGCCGCCGAGAGGTCGACCCCCTCGCGCGCGGCGACGAGGGGACGGATCGCCGACAGGCGAGCCTCGGCGACCCGAACCACCGGCCCCGCCGCGACGGCGAAGGTCTCGCCGGCGTCGATCCGCTCTTCGGCCTCGTGCGCGAGCCGCGCGATCGAGGCCAAGCCCATGACCCCGCTCGTGCCCTTCAGGGTGTGGAGCCGCCGCCTGAGCGCGGCTTCGGCCTCGGTCGCGCCCGCCAGGGCATCGAGGTGTCCGTCGGTCTCGGCGACGAAGTCGGCGACGCCGCGCGGATCGGCGACGAGGGTCGAGAAGAGGCGCGTCAGCTCGCGGTTCTCTTCTTCGGCCCGATCGCGCGCGCGTCGCGCCGTGTCGTCCGTGATGACGAGGAGCACGTGATCGAAGCGGCCTCCGTCGTCGAGCGCGCGGTATTCGACCGCGAGCGAGCGCCCTCCGACCTCGAACGACCTCGGGAGTTGCTCCACCATGATCTCCCAGGTGAGCGCGCCGTCCCACAGGCTCTCCCACGACACGTCGAGCCAGTCGGCGGCGCGCTCGTCGTGACGGCGGAGGACGTCGGCGAGCCGCGATCCCGGCGGCGCTTCGCCGAGCCACGAGTCGAGGATCGCGGAGCGCTCGTCCGACATCACGCCCTCGCGATCGAGCGTCACGAAGCCTTCTCCGACGGTGTCGAGGACGCGGCGCAGATCGCGGTTGCGCTGGTCGAGGGTCCGGGTGCGCGCCTCGACCAGGGCCTCGAGGCGCCGGTGCTCGGTGTCGGCGGCGTAGTGCATGAGGCAGAGCAGCCCCCGCGTCTCGGTGAGCATCGCGTCGAAGGCGTCGCTCGCGGCGCGGATCTCGTCGTTGGGGCCGCGGTCGGCGACGGGGGGGCAGCCGAGGATGTCCCCGCTCGCCACCGACCGCGCGGCGCGCGCGAGCGCCTCGAGGCGCCGCGCGAACGAGCGCGCCACGACGGCGGTCGCGGCGGTCCCGACCGCGAGCGCGAGGAACGCCGCCGCCGTCGCCTCGAACCACGCGCGCCGCTCGCGCGCCACGATCGCGGCGACGGTGACTCCCGCGGGCTCGGGCGCGGGCCCGTCGGGCGCGAGCACGGCCACGCGAGCCTCGCGGCCGACGCGCATCTCGTGGAGGCGTCGGGCCTGGACGTAGCCGACGG
Organism: Myxococcales bacterium; assembly: GCA_016794325.1. Lineage (GTDB taxonomy): Bacteria > Myxococcota_A > Polyangia > Polyangiales > Polyangiaceae > SXNL01. The sequence goes on from JAEUKG010000967.1 coordinate 1,669, forward strand.
CGCCGACGACCACGACCACGATGAGGGCCACCGTCGGCGCGAAGATCCGGAGCGCGACCGACCGCGCTCGTCCGCGCGGCTCGGCGGAGGGCACCGGGGAGTGGGGCGCCACCGGGGCCTCGACCTTCAGGCCGCTCGGGCGAGGTGCTTGGCGGCGGCGACGAGGACGTCGGCCTTGAACGGCTTGATGATCCACGCCCTCGCCCCCGCGGCCTTGGCCCGGCGCATCATCTGCGGCTGCCCCTCCGTCGTCAGCACGAGCACGGGGACGGCGATGCCCTTGCTCCTCGCCGCCTCGAGGAACTCGATGCCGCTCATGTTCGGCATGTTGACGTCGCACACGATGAGGACGCTGTCGGCCTCCGGGCCCATCACCTTCTGGAGCGCGTCGCGGCCGTCGGTGGCCTCCACCGCCTCGAAGCCCGCCTGGACGAGCGCGCGCGACACCTGCGCACGGACCGTCGCCGAGTCATCCACGACCATCACCTTCGCCATGACACGCCTCCTCGCCACGAAATCCGCGCCGTCGCCCGCGTTCGCCCCGCCGCGGAGGCGCGGCGCCCGGTCGGAGCTCCGACTCCCTGCATCAAGACGGCGCTCGTCGCCGGTCCTGGAGTCGAATGTCGAAGCGCGAGGTTCGGGGCACGGCCCCGCTCAAGTCCGCGGCGCTCCGTCCGTTCGATGGACACGTGAAACGGACCGCGCTCGCTCTGCACGGAGGCCCTGCGCTCGGGGATCGCGCGTCCGCCGAGGAGGGGTCATGACGAGCGTGGTCGTGTGCCTGGCCGAGGTCGTTCGCGCGAGCGCGCGGGAGGTCCTCGCCTCCTACTCGTTCCCCACCTCGGCGCGGGGAGCGGTCGACCCCGCGGTCGCGGACCGCACCTACGCCTCGTCCATCGGCTACTCCGGGCTCAGCGTCCGCGGCGCGATCGTCCTCGTCGCGCCGGCCTTCACCTGGGGCTTCTTGCTCCACGAGGCGTTCGACCTCGACGCGGGCGTGCGGCCGGCCGAGGCCGCCCTCGCCGACGTCGCGGCCGAGGTGGCGAACCTCGTCGCCGGGCAAGCCAAACGTCACCTCTCGGCTCGCGGCTTCGACATCGCCGTCGCCTTGCCGACCGCGACCAGCGGGGTGGATCTGCGCGACGGGCCGCCCTCCACGCAGTGGATCGAGCTCGCGGTCGGACCGACCGTGTTGCGCGTCGGGAGCGTCGCGGCCGCCGATCCTTCGTTGGTCGTCGAGGACGCGCCGCGTCCGCCGACGCGCTTCGAGACGAGCGGCCTCTTGCTGCTCTGATCGGGCGCGGCGCGCGCTCGTGGCCCTCAGCGCTTCGTGAGGGTGAGCACCACGCCGCCGCCGCTCGCGTCGGGCAGCGCGAAGCGCATCTCGCTCGCCGTCGCGGTGAAGTCGAACGTGCCCTCGGCCGAGCTCGCGCACGTGCTCCGCTGCGTCCCGGTCGTGCCGCTCACGATCATCACCAGGTTGTCGCGCGAGGTCTCGCCGGTGTCGGGGAACGAGGAGACGGTGACGAGGAGCGTGCCCTTGACCTGATACGTCGCGGCGACCGTGGGGAACGCGGCGCCGCCGTAGAGGTCGACGCCGGTGAGCACGTACGTCCCGTCGGCGGGCGCGCCGCCGGCCCCGCTCGGCATGCTCCCGGACTTGGGGGTGGGGGTGACGGGCGATCCGAGGTTCTGGATCGTGTTGCACTCACCGCTCGAGTCCCCAGCGGCGTTCGGGCTCGCGGCGTCGGCGGGGCTGGCCTTCGCGTCGGCCGCCCCCGCGTCGCGGCCGATCGCAGGCGCGGGCTTGATCGCCTCGGCGGTGCAAGCGACGGCGGGGAGAAGGAGGAGGGCGGGGGCGAGCAGCAGGGCGCGGCGCATATGGACACCAGCGTCTACAAGACGCGTGCCGCGCCCGGAGCGCCCCAGACTACATTTGTCTACCCGGGCGCGTCGTGGTGGCGCGACGCACCCGAGGGACCCCATATAGTCCCTCGGCCATGCCCTTCTCGTTCGACAACACGTACGCGCGCCTCCCGTCGCGCTTCTTCGAGCGCGTCTCCCCGACGCAGGTGAGCCGACCCGAGCGGCTCGCGATCAACGACGCGCTCGCCGCTTCGCTCGGCGTCTCGATCGAAGAGCTCTCGACACCCGAGGGCGTCGAAGGGCTCGCCGGCAACCGCGTGCCGGCGGGCGCGGAGCCGATCGCCCTCGCGTACGCCGGCCACCAGTTCGGTCGCCTCGTGCCCCGCCTCGGCGACGGTCGCGCGATCCTCCTCGGCGAGGTCGTCACTGGCGACGGCCGCCGCCTCGACGTGCAGCTCAAGGGCGCGGGGCCGACGCCCTTCTCGCGCGGCGGCGACGGCCGCGCCGCGATCGGTCCCGTGCTCCGCGAGTACCTCGTGAGCGAGGCGATGGCGGCGCTCGGGATCCCCACCACCCGCGCCCTCGCGGCGGTCCGCACGGGGGAGCGCGTGTACCGCGAGGCGCCGCTGCCGGGCGCGGTGCTCACCCGCGTCGCGTCGAGCCACCTCCGGGTCGGGACGTTCCAGTATTTCGCGGTGCGCGGCGACGTGGAGGCCCTCTCGCGGCTCACAGAATACGCGCTCGCCCGGCACTATCCCGAAATGTGCATCCACGAGGGCCCCGCGCTCGGCCTCCTCGACGCGGTGACGAGCGCTCAAGCCGCGCTCGTCGCGCGGTGGATGGGCGTCGGCTTCGTCCACGGGGTGATGAACACCGACAACACGTCGATCTCCGGCGAGACGATCGACTACGGCCCCTGCGCCTTCCTCGACACCTACGAGCCCGGCCGCACCTTCAGCTCGATCGACGAGGGCGGGCGGTACGCGTTCGCGAACCAGCCGCGGATCGCCCTCTGGAACCTCGCCCGCCTGGCGGAGGCGCTCTTGCCCCTCGTCGACCCCGACGAGAAGCGCGCCGCCGAGATCCTCACGGCGCGGCTCGAGCGCTTCGGCCCTCGCTTCGAGGAGGCGCTCGCGGCCGAGATGCGCAAGAAGCTCGGCCTCGTCACCGCCCGCGAGGGCGACCTCGACCTCGGGCGCGACCTCCTCGCGCGGATGCACCAACAACATGCAGATTACACGTTGACGTTCCGGCGCCTCGCGGACGTCGTCGCCGACGGCGACGAGGCCGCGGTGGCGGAGCTCTTCGACGACGGCGGGGCCTTCGTGGAGTGGGCGGCCGCCTACCGCGCGCGCCTCGCCTCGGAGCCGCTCGCGCCCGCGGAGAGGGCGGCGTCGATGCGCCGCGCGAGCCCAGCGTTCATTCCCCGCAACCACCGGGTGGAGGAGATGATCGCGGCCGCGGCCGAGGGCGACATGGCGCCGTTCGAGCGCCTCCACGGCGTCCTCGGGCGCCCCTACGACGACCAGCCCGACGCCGCGGACCTCGCCGAGCCCCCGGGCGAAGAGCAGTGGAGCTACCGGACGTTCTGCGGCACGTGACGCCGCCGAGGCGCCGCGTCAGAAGGTGTAGCGGAGGCTCCCGCCGCCCTCCCAGAAGATCGGCGTGTCGGACTTGCCGGGGGTGGTCGTCTTGAAGCCTTGGGCGAGGCGCGAGCCTCCCGTGATCCCGATCGCGAGGTGCCGGTCGAGCTGGTACCACTCCACCCCGAGGCGCCCGCCGTAGTAGAGCCCGAGCGACTCGGCGTCGCGGTAGCCGACGAGGCCGAGCGCGTTCTTGGTGACGTCGGCCTTCAAGAAGCCGCCGTGCCCTTGCAAGAACAGCCCGACGCGCTCGGTGACGTGCACCGTGAAGCGCACCCCCGCGCCGAAGCCGAAGATCGGGAAGGCGCGCGTCTTCGGCTGGTCTTGCGCGTTCGAGGTGTCGGTGAACGCGAGCTCCCCCTCGCCGAAGACCATGAGCCACTTGAAGATCTCGAAGCCCAGCTGGGTGTGCAGCCACGGGCCGGGCGGCGCGACCTTGCGGAACTGACCGGCGAAGCCGAGGACGCCCAAGCTCGAGTCGATGACGAAGCCCTTCTTGTGCGGGGCGACGGGCGGCGCCTCGCTCGGAGGGCCCGCGCTCGCGTCGGCGGCGGGCTGGGCTCCGTCGAGCTTCACGTCCGCGCTCGCCTCCGCCTTGGGGTCGGCCTTGGGAGGCTCGGCGCCCTCGGCGCGGGCCTGACCGCTGGCGAGGCCCACGAGGGCGATGACGGCGAGCGACGCGCGCTTCACCCGCCCAGACTACACCGCTCGCGCGCCTCCGAGGAGGATCACTTGAAGTTCTGGACCGACCACACCGAGCCGTTCGGCAGCACGTAGAAGCCGCACGCGACCTGCGTGTATTTCGTCGCGGCCATGTTCTCGTAGTGCCCGCCGCCAGGGCCCTCGCCCCACATCGACTTGAGGCACCCGGTGATCATCGTCTCCGCCGGGCCCGACCAGCCCGGGCACTCGTTCTGCGCGAACTCGCCGCACTTGCCGAACGCGCCGTGCGCCTTCTTGGTCGTCGCGTCGCTCTTCGCTTGGTCGTTGCTGCACGACTCGGCGGCCTCCCAGCGCTTGTACGCCGGCCTCCCGAGCTTGGCGCGGTATTGGTTGATGGTGTCGACGCAGAGCTGCGCGACGCCCGACGAGCCGCCGCTCGACCCCGACGCGCCGCTCGAGCTCGATCCGCCGCTCGAGCTCGAGCTCGTGCCTGCGGGGTCGGACCCCGGCGCGGGATCCCCCGAGCTCGATCCACCTCCGCTCGATCCGCCGCCGAGGTTCCCGGAGTCGTCCCCACACGCGACGACCACGAGGCTCGCCGCGACCGCACTCGCCATCCAGAGCTTGAGGCGCATGAACGAAAATCTATCGCTCCGCGCAGCCGAAGCACACTCAAACGGACCTCAGCGCGTCGGTTGACGCGCCGCTGCGCGGTCGATGTACTGGGGGGTGGGAGAAGCCCACACCAGCGTCCGCCGTAGCCGCGCGCGGCGCGGCTACGGCGTCGGTCGCACCGTCACGGTCGCGCGGCCGCTCGCGTCCCCAGCGCCCGCGCGGACGCCGCGGAGGCTCACCCGCCCGCGGCCCGCGGTGACGGCGCAGCCGCCGCAGTCGACCGCGGCCCCGCGGGGGAAGAGGCGCGCGGGGGTGATCACGTCGAGGCGCCCGTCGCCGCGCGGCGTGAGCTCGATCGACAGGACCTTCGCGCCGCGGTCCCAGCGCCAGCGGAGGCCCGCGCCCTCGACTCGGTCGGGGAACGGGAGCGCCACCGACTCCACGATGGGCTTGTCGCGCCCTTGCTCGTCGAGGAGCGAGTAGCCCGGCCCGCGGTCCCACGCCCAGTACGTGCCGCCGGCGCCCACCTCGCCCATCGCGTCGTACTCGGCGGCCATGTAGTCGGCGGCGCCCGCGAGCGACGACGGGGTGCCGTATTCGCCGACGACGAGCGCGGCGCCGAGGTCCTTCGCCTCTTGCGCGAGCGCGCGCATGTTGTCGAGGACGGCCTGCCGGCGCGCGAGGTCGAACGGCTTGTTCTGCTCGGCGTCGCGGTCGTAGCTGTGCGGGGCGTAGACGACGCGGTCGAAGCTCGGCTTCACCAGCCGGGTCGCGGTGCCGAGGTTGCGGCTCGCGCCGGGCTCCATGAAGACGAGCCACTTGGGCGCGACCTTGCGCACCGCGGCCACGACCCGCTCGTAGAAGGGCTGCAGGCGCTCGGCCTCGAACGCGAGGAGGTTGAACGACCCCCAGTGCGGCTCGTTGAGGACGTCGAAGCCGATGACGTTGGGGTGCGACACCAGCCGCTCGGCGAGGTGCGCCCACGCCGCGGCGAACGCCGCGACGGTCTCCTCCTTGGTGGTGAGCTCGTCGACGCAGGCCGCGACGTTCTTGTCGAGGTAGCCGAAGAACCAGGGGTCGGTCGGCTTGAAGCCCGCGTAGCGCGACTCGTCGCACGCCCACCGCGGCGCGCCGTCGCCGCCGGCGAAGCCCACGCCGTAGAGATCCTGGTGCATGTCGACGAAGACCTCGAGCCCGGCCTTCTCGGCGAAGACGATGCGCTTCTCGACCTCGGCGACGTACGCATCGTCGTACCTCCCCCGCGTCGGCTCGAGCGCGGCCCAGGTGACGAGGAAGCGCAGCGTGTTGAAGCCGAGGTCGGCGACGTGCTGGTAGTCGGCCTCGCCGAAGTCCGACACGAACGGCGGAAACTTGTGCGATCCCGCCATGTTGACGCCGCGGAGCACGCGGGTGAGGCCCGCTCCGTCGACGAGCGCGCCGTCTTCGGCGTGCAGGCCGTCCGGCCTGGGAGGCGCCCCCGCCGATTCGGTGCATGCTGCACACACCGCGACCAGCCCCGCCAACACGCACCCCGCGCTCCTCATCGCGGCGCTCCTACTTCAGCAGCCAGCCGAAGAGCATGTGTTTCGTCACCTGGCGTGACACCTGGGCGATCGAGTCGACGAGCGGGATCTCCTTGGGGCAGACCTCCACGCAGTTCTGCGCCTTGCCGCAGTCGGCCACGCCGCCCTCGCCCATGAGCGACTCGAGTCGCTCGGTCGCGTGCATCTTGCCGCTCGGGTGGAGGTTGAACAGCCGGACCTGGTTGATCGCCGCCGGGCCGACGAACGGCGACGACTCGTGGACCTGGGGGCAGGCCTCGAGGCAACACCCGCACGTCATGCAGCGCGAGAGCGGGTAGGCCTCCTCCTGGTTCGCGGGCGACTGCCGGGGGCCGGGCCCGAGCTCGTGGGAGCCGTCGAGGTCGATCCAGGCCTTCACCTGCTTGAGGTCGTCGAACATCCGCGACCGATCGACGACGAGGTCGCGCACGAGCGGGAACTTGGTCATCGGCTCGAGGGTGATCGTCTCGCCGCCGCCGAGGCGATCGACGAACGCGGTGCACGCCTGCCGCACGCGCCCGTTGACGATCATCGTGCACGCGCCGCACACCTCCTCGAGGCAGCTCGACTCCCAGACGACGGGGGCCACCGTCTTGCCGTCGGTGGTCTTCGGGCTCCGCTGGATCTCCATGAGGGCGCTGATGACGTTCATCTGCGGGAGCCACGGGACCTCGAACTCCTCCCAGCGCTTCGTCTGGGGCTTGCTCGGGCTGTCCTGCCGCAGGATCTTCAGGCGAACGGTGCGAGTGGTGGACATCGGCGTGACCCTCAGGTGGAAGGCTGCTTGTCGGCGCTGGAGGCGCCGGTGGCGGCTGCGCTGGCCGCGCCCGCCGTCTCGTATTTGCGCGCGCGCGGCGTGACCAGGGTGGTGTCGACGGCGTCGGTGATCGTGACCGATTTCCCGGCGATCGTCGCGTCGAGCTGCCGGACGAACTTCACCGAGCTCCGGGCGCCTTCGCCCCGCTCGTAGAGCGCGAGGGTGGTGCGGAGCCACCGCTCGTCGTCGCGCTGCTTGAACGCGGGCTTGTAGTGGGCGCCGCGCGACTCGTCGCGAGCGAGGGCGCCCTCGGCGATGACGCGCGCGAGGACGAGCATGTTCGACAGGTGCCGGACGAACTGCGCGCCGTGGTTCGCGTGGTCGCCGGTGTCGGGCACCCCCACGTTCTTGGCGCGATCCTCGAGCTCGCCGATGGTCTCGATCACCTTGCCGAGGACGGCGTTGTCGCGCTCGATCGTGCAGTCGCGGAGCATGACCTCGCCGAGCTCCTTGTGGAGCGCGTACGGGTTCTCGTCGCCGTCCATCGCGAGGATCTTCTGGTAGCGCTCGGCCTCGCGCTTCTCGGCCTTGTCGAACACCGACTGCGGCACGTCGTGAGCGCTCGCGGCGAGGCCCTTCCGGTAGGCCGCGATCGCGGGCCCGGCCTCGAGCCCGGCGTAGATGCACGACAGGAGCGAGTTCGCGCCGAGCCGGTTCGCGCCGTGGTACTGGTAGTCCACCTCGCCCGCGGCGTAGAGCCCGTCGATGTTCGTGGCCTGGTTGCGCGGCGAGCCCCGCACGAGCCCGCCGTCCGCGCTCTTCTCGAAGTCGACCCACAGGCCGCCCATCGAGTAGTGCACCGCGGGGAAGACGCGCATCGGGTTCTCGTACGGATCCTCGCCCACGAACTTCTCGTAGATCTCGAGGATGCCGGCGAGCTTCTTGCGGAGGGTCTCCTTCGGGATCCGTGTAAGATCCAGGTAAACCTCGTTCTCGTTCTTCTCGGTCTTCGGGTTGTAGACGCCGCGCTTGTCGTGGAAGCACTTGGCGAAGAGCTCGCGGCTCGCGATGTCGCGGGGGACGAGGTTGCCGTAACCCGGGTATTTGGCCTCGAGGAAGTAGTCGCGCTCGCGCTCGGGGATCTCGCGGCCCTTGCGCTTGTCCTTCGGGTCCTTGGGCACCCACACGCGCCCGCCCTCGCCGCGCGCGCTCTCGGAGATCAAGCGGAGCTTGTCGGCGCCGGGGATCGCGGTCGGGTGCACCTGGATCAGCTCGCCGTTCGCGTACAGCGCGCCCTGCCGGTAGGCGGCGGCGGCGGCGGTGCCGGTGTTGATGACGCTGTTCGTCGAGCGGCCGAAGACGATGCCCGGGCCCCCCGTCGCCAGGCACACCGCGTCGCCGCGGAAGGCCTCGATCGCCATCGTCTTCATGTCCTGAGCGACGATGCCGACGCAGCGGCCGGCGTCGTCCTGGACGATGCCGAGGAAGTCCCAGTGCTCCAGCTTGCGCACCATCTTCTCCCCGCGGAGCGCGGCGCCCTTGGAGTCCTCGACGTCCACCGTCTCCCAGCGGCGGACCTGCTCGTCGAGCGCGTAGAGGAGCTGCTGGCCGGTGGTGGCCCCGGCGAACGCGGTGCGGTGGAAGAGCGTGCCGCCGAAGCGGCGGAAGTCGAGGAGGCCCTCCGGGGTGCGGTTGAAGGGCACGCCCATCCGGTCGAGCATGAACACGATGCCGGGCGCGGCGTCGGCCATCCCCTTCACCGGCGGCTGGTTGGCGAGGAAGTCGCCGCCGTACACCGTCTCCTCGAGGTGGATGCGCGGCGAGTCGCCCTCGCCCTTGGTGTTGACGCTCGCGTTGATGCCGCCCTGGGCGCACACCGAGTGCGAGCGCTTCACCGGCACGAGCGAGAAGAGGTCGACCGGCACCCCCGCCTCGCAGAGCTTCATCACCGTGGTGAGGCCGGCGAGCCCGCCGCCGACGACGATCACGCGGCGCGCGACCCTCGATTCGTTCTTGTCGCTGGTCTTCATGGCGATCTTCTCACTTCTTCGAAGTATCCCCTTGCGGACAGTCGGGGGTCTGGACGGCGGGGGGGCCGACGGGCAGGAGGCGGGTCCCCGTCGCGAGGTAGAGGATGGTCGAGAACCCGAGGAAGAAGAGCAGGGCGCCGCCTCCCCCGAAGACCCACGACACGGTGCGCTGGGCGCGGCGCGAGCCGACGATGCCCCACGACATCACGAACGAGCTCAGGCCGTTGGCGAGGTGGAAGACCGCCGCCGCGACCCCCACGAGGTAGCCGACCGCGATCCACGGCACGCCGTATTTCGACCACGACATGTGGGCCATCGCGACGGTGAAGAAGCTCTTGTGGTGCATGCCGTAGAGCCACTTCTGCACCCGGAACTCCCACAAGTGGCCGGCCACGAAGAGGAGGGTGAGCACGCCGGTGATGCGTTGCAGGACGTAGAGCCAGTTCTTCCCGTACGAGTAGCGCTGGGCGTTGAACGACGCCTGCCGCATCAAGACGAAGCCGTAGACGGCGTGGAAGGCGAGGGGCAGGAGGATGCCGAACACCTCGATCGCCGGCAGCGCGGGCACCCGCTGGATGCGGTCGACGGCGTCGTCGAACGCCTGCGGCCCCGCGAGCGCGGAGGCGTTGGTCCAGAGGTGCTCCACCAAGAAGACGCCGACCGGCAACACCCCGGAAAGCGAGTGGAGCCGTCGCAGATAGAAGCTCTGCCGGCTGGCCGTCCTCGGGGACGTGGTGGGAGCGGTGGCGTCGTCCAAAGGCCCGTGTTTTCCGAGGCTTAGGTCATCCCCCCGCGCCCGTCAAGCCAGCGTGGAGGCGCATCGATGGTATGCTCGGTGACCATGCGCAAGCTCGCCGTCTCCCTCGTCCCCATCGCCGGCGCCCTCGCCGTCGCCTACGGCTGCGTCGGCGACGACCCCGTCGCGAGCAACCCCAGCGACGGCGGCACCGCGAGCTCGTCGAGCGGAGGCAGCTCCAGCGGAGGCAGCTCGAGCGGAGGCAGCTCCAGCGGAGGCAGCTCCAGCGGCGACGGCGGTGGCGAAGCCGGCCCGCCCACGTGCGCGGGCCAAACGTTCGGCACCCCCGTACCGATCGACGTCAGCGCGATCACGGGCCTGGGTGTGCCGACGCCGTACCTTTGGGGGCCTCGCGTCGTGGGCAACAAGGCGTACTTCGCAGCCAACGTCACGTCGGGGGAACAGCGCCTCTTCACCGCGCCGTTCAATCTTGGAGAGGGCAAGCTAGGCCCGCGCACCGAGCTCGCCGAGGCCTCGGCGGGCCCGGGAGCCGAGTGGGCTCCAGCGGCTTCTGCCGACGAGTCGTTCGTCGTGTTCGCGTACAACACGACCGTCCTTGGTGGGCGCGACCTCTACTCCGCGCAGCTCCCCGCCGGCGCGCCGACGATCGAGGCGATCCTGAACAAAGGCGCGTCGGACGTCGACGACACGGATCCGTACCTCGTCGGCTCCCCTACGAAGGCCGTCTATTACGCGAGCGGGCCGAACGGCACTTCGCAGTCGCTCTTCCGCGCGGCCCGCATGTCGGGTGCGTTCCTCGCTCCGATCGGGCTCTTGCAACCCGGTCAGTGCGCCAGGGCGTACTGCGGGACGCCTGTCGTCACTCCGGACGAGAAGACGATCTTGTTCGCCACCTGGGACGCTGGCGGATTCGTCCCCTCCGTTCGCGAGGCGGCGCTCCAGCTGACGACCTTGACTGCGCCGTACATGAGCAGCTTCGTGGAGCACCCCGAGCTCGGCAACCGATACCCGTCCTGGGTGTCCGACGACGGCTGCGCCGTCATCGTGGCCCACGGCGAGCCGAGCCAGCTCTTCGTCGCGCGGCGCTCCGCCAAGTAGGGCGCGTCAGATCCCGAAGATGCGGGCGAGCAGCGACGCGCTCTCGCCTTTCCCGTCACCTTTCGCGGCCTTGGCCTCTTCGCGGCACTTGCAGCGCTCCGCCGGGGGCACGTCCCCGAGCACCTGCTCGACGTGGCGGCCGCAGCCGGAGAACGACGGTTTGCCACAAGAGCTGCATTTCACGCGTGAGCACATGGTTCGACTCCTCACCGATGGGAGCCAGCGAGCGGGCCGATGGGTTCGGCCACCCGTCAGTAGGGGATCCCGTAGAGCGTGAAGATCTCCAGCTCCCGCCGCGCCACGTTGTTGCAGTGGACGCTGGTCTTGGCCTCGAACTGGTCCTCGTTGAGGCGGTTGGTCCCGTACCACGAGGTGTACGTCGACTCGGGGATGAAGAGGAGGGACACCGGGAACGTCGCCGCCTCGTAGCCGCTGTAGGGCGCGTCGCCGTGGTCCAGGTAGACGCCCTCGGTGGGGAAGTGGATCTGGTAGTGCGTGCACACTCGCGGGAGCACGACGGGGATGTTCACCGTTCGCAGCACGTCACGGAAGAATCCGCCCGTCCCCCCGCACCCCGCGGTCCAGTGCTCCGTGGCTGACTCGCCCGGCGGCAGGTAGGGGCTCACGCTGGTGGTGCCGTTGATGACGCGCGTGACCGGCGCGAGGCCGTTGTAGCCCCAGGTGTCGACGTAGTCCTGGTGATGGTCGGGCACCGGCGCGTAGTAGTGTACGAGGCGGGTGCGCGCCCACAGGGTCAGGTTCACGATCGTCTCGAAGCGCGTGGCGCCGACGAGGTTCACCGTCGCGCCAGGGCCCTGGCCCCGCATCAGCCGGTAGGCCTTGTACGGCGGAGGCGGCACGGTGAGCCCGCGGTTCGCGTCGCGGTGGCTGGCGACGTACGCCGAGAACCACCCGCCGATCGCGTAGCTCGCGCTGAACACCTCCCGGCTCATCATCGCGCCGCTGTCGAAGAGGATCGCGAGGCTGGCGGCGTCGTAGCTCGTGACCGACCAAGGGACGAAGTGACCGATCTCGACCGCGAGCGCGTGCGCGACCGTCGACAGGTAGAGGAGCTGCGCGTCGGCGGCGGGGATGCTCGTGTAGGGCCGCTCCATGGGATCCACCGCCGTCTCGTCGACGTTGGGGGGCGGGTCGCGGAGGGTCTCGGTGAACGGCGTACCTTTGCAGAGCGCCGTGTACCGCGCGTGGTACGACGCTTCGAGGTACTGCTTCATCGCCGCAGACCACTGGGGGTACGCGAGCTGGTCGCTCGGCGCGGGCTCGTACGCGTTCGCCGTCGTGTTGCGGTATTGCCACTTCATCGCCGCGGCCACGTTGGGGTGCGCGGCGAGCCAGGCGTCGAGGTCCGGCGGGCAGTCGCAGGCGTTGGCGACGCAGGCGCCGGTCGATCCGCACCACCAGCGGCCGACGGCGCAGCAGTGGCCCGAGCTGCACACCTGGTTGTCGCTGCACACGTTGCACGTCGTCCCGCAGCGGCCCGCGATCGGGGTGCAGTACCCGTTGCAGCAACCCTCGCCCTGCGCGCACGTGACGCCGTTGCAGTAGGCGAGGGCTTGTCGCGAGCTAGCGACCTCCTCTTCCTCGGGCCCTTGCGCCGACGGCCCGGCGCTGCAGGCGAAGACGACGGCGGCGAGGGACGCGACGGCGGCGATGGCTCTCTTCATCCGTCGACTCTAGTCGCGCCGCGCCGCGCCGCTCCTGAGCGCTCGCTGATCCGACGGTGACGGTCAGTTGTTCGGCTTGGTGTAGGTCTTCTGCCCGCCGCCGGCCGCGTACACCGCGTCGCCGTCGAACTGCACCTTCACGGTCCACGTGGTCGCGTTCTGCGGGAGGGCGATCGAGTGGTAGACCTGGCCCGAGAGCTGCCACGAGTGGCCGTTGACGGTGATGGTCACGGGCCGATCGATCGCCTTGCCGTCGCTCGTGCGGCGCAGCGAGAAGCCGATGGTCCCGTAGGGCGAGCCCGGCTCGTTCTTGTACGTGCCCCACGATAGGTCGCCGAAGTCGACGTTGACGATGCCCTTCACCATGAGGAGGTTCGCGTCGTCACTCGCGCCGAACGTGGCGTCGTCGCCGGCGAACACGGCCTTGATGGTGTAGTTGGCCTGCGCGAGCTCCGGCAGCGCGTACTGGAGGGTCGCCTTGCCGGCGCCGTCGCTCAGCGCGTGGCCGATGTGGATGCTCCCGCCAGGGACGCTCGAGCCGTTCTTCCCGGTGATGAAGAACGAGATCGTCTTGCCCCACACGCCGGCGCCCTGCTTGTTGGTGAGGACCGCCTCGAAGGTCTTCTTCTCGCCCGGCACCGCGGCGACGTTCTTCGCCGTCAGCGTCGTCATGAGCTTCACCTTCGGCCCGCTGCCGGGGCTCACGGTGGGGCCGGGGGTGGGGTCGGTCGGTGCCGCCGCGGAGGCGCCAGCGAGCGAGGTGACGGTGAGGCAGGCGAGGAGGGCGGCGACGTGCTTGATCGACATGGTGACGATTGGACCGCGCGCCGGGGGAAACCTTCATGAGCGCTCGGTGAGCGGTTCATGACGTTCGTAATGGTATGGAATCATTGACTGATCCCGGCTCGTGGGGAACCCCGGCGCCCCCTCGGGGCCCCTTTTCACGCGCCCCCAAGGTCGCGTCCTCGGCGTAACCTTCTCGGCGATGAAGAAGATCGCCCTCTTCTGGCCCGGCGACGCCCGGGCCAAGCCCAACGAAGTCGCTATCCCAAGCATCACAGAGGCGACGCTGCAGCTCGAGCGCGCGTTCGCCAAGCTCGGCCGGCAGACGTACCGCGTCGAGGGCTTCCTCTCGAAGCCGCACGAGGCGATCGAGAAGCTCGGCCCGATCGACGACCCGATGGTGGGCGTGTGCGTGCACTGGTTCTACGGGCCCCACACCACCGACGGCGTGGTCGGCAAGGACAACCCGCTCCTCCTGGCGTCGAACTTCTCGGGCCAGTGGCCCGGGCTCGTCGGGCTCCTCAACACCGGCGCGTGCCTCGAGATGCTCGACCGGCCGTTCTCGCGCGCGTGGACGTCGGCCGCCGACTACACGACCGACGACGCCTTCATGGCGCGCCTCGAGGAGTGGTGCCAGACCGGGCGCGTCGCCTACGGCGAGGGCGAGATCGCCCACCACGCGCCGGTCTCCGCCGACGCCGCGGCTCGCGCCCGGCGCGTGGCCCAGGGCCTGCGCGACCGGCGCGCGCTCGTCCTCATGCTCGGCGACACGTCGATGGGGATGATCAACGGCTACTTCGGCCCGAGGCTCCTGTCGCGGCACGGCTTCGCCGAGCACAAGGTCGACCAGGCGTGGATCATCGACCGCGGCCGCCGCATCGAAGAGAAGCGGATCGACGCCGCGCTCGCCTTCGTGAAGGACAAGGGCATGACCTTCCACTGGAAGGAGGGCCCGGCGGCCCAGGACTTCGACGAGGCCGCGACCCGCGAGCAGCTCCGCGACTACCTCGTGGTCCTCGACCTCGCGCGCGAGTTCCGTGCAGATTGCATCGGTTGGCAATACCAGCTCGGGCTCATCCCCCTCCGGCCGCCGTCGGATCTCGCCGAGGGCCTCCTCAACACCGCCTGCCGGCCCGAGGGCGACGGCCTGCCGATCGCGACCGCCACCGAGGCCGACCAGGGCAACGTCGTCCCGATGGAGCTCATGAAGCGGCTCCTCCGCGACAAGGGCCTCCACCCCGCGGTCATGTTCCACGACGTCCGCTGGGGCGCCGAGCACGAGGGCCGCTTCTTGTGGGTGCTCCTCAACTCGGGGTCGTGCGGGGCCTACGCATTCAATCACGATCCGGATAGTTTGCGGGGCGCCCACTCGTACCGGCAGCCGCCCATGTACTTCCCGACGCCGGGGGGGACGGTCGCCGGCGAGAGCCTCCCCGGCGCGATGACCTGGGCCCGCGCCTACGTGCGGCAAGGCGCGCTGTGGATGGACGTCGGGCGCGGCGAGGTCGTGAAGCTCCCGCCCGCCGTCCGCGACGCGTGGTGGGAGGGCACCACCCGGCAGTGGCCGTTCATGGCGGCCGACATGGGCATCACCCAGGAGACGCTGATGGCGCACTACCTGTCGAACCACGTCGCGGTCGCGTACGGCGACGTGTTCGACGAGATGGTGGCGCTGTCGCAGGAGCTCGGCTTCCGGGTGCGCGTCCTCGGCAAGCCCCGCTGAGCTCACGAAACGCCGAAGGCCAGCCCCCGGAGGAGCTGGCCTTCGCGCGAGGGCCCGGCGGGCTCGGCTGCGCTCAGCCGCCGCAGGCCGTGGGCAGCGTGCAGACCGAGTTCACGCAGCGCGCCGGCGTCTGGCAGAACGGGCCCTTGGTGGTGTCGCACGCCTCGCCGTCCTTCGCGCCGGCCTTGCACGTGCCGTTGCCGGTGCCGGTCGTCGCGCAGACGGCGCCGGGGCCGGAGCACCCGGTGTACGTGCCGCTGACGAAGCCGCAGGCCTCGCCCGGGTTCGCGAACTTCGCCGCCTGGCACTGCCGCGACTCCGCGCTGCAGAAGAGGGCCTTGCTCCCGTCGCAGTCGGCGCCGTTGCAGGCGTCGCCGGCCCCGCCAGGGGCGGCGCAGGTCCCGGTGGTGCTGCCGGCGGTGCCGGTCTTGCACACGAGCTTGCCGCCGCACGGCTTGTCGTTGCTGCACGAGTCGCCCGCCGCGCCCGGCTTCACGCAGGTGCTCGTGGCGCCGCAGACGAGGCCGAACTCGCAGTCGTTCGTCGAGTCGCACTTGGAGCCCGCCGCCGCGCGCGTGCCGCAGGCGCCGCACGAGCTCGTGCCGAACTTGCAGAAGCTCGACTTGCACTGCGAGTCGTCCTGGCAGGCGGTGCCGGCCTCGAGGGTGCCCGTCTTCGGACGGCAGCCGTCGAGGGGCGTGTTGTCGCTGTTGTAGATCTTGTCGCACGAGGCGTTGCTGAGTCCGCTCCCGCAGGTGGTGATGTCGGTCGACGTGATGCCGGTGCCCTTCGCCGTCACCGTGTTCTTGCAGCCGATCTTCTGGCGGGCGACGCAGTTGGCGACGTCGGTGTACGCCGAGGGGAAGAGCTCGGGGAAGCAGCCCTTGAACTTGTTGCAGAGCGAGTCCGCGAAGCTCGCGCAGGCCTCGTCCGGCGACGCCTGGGGATCCGAGCTGCACGCGATCAAGCCCAAACCCACCGCCAACGCCGCACCGATCAACTTGGTCTTCATCGCTCGCTCTCCTCCCGCGGACGGATCCGCAATTCTCCCAGAAGCACCCACGTCTAGCAGGCTCCCCGCACCATAGCCGAATTCCCAGCCGAGAGAAGCCGAGCGGCCGAAAATGAAAGGCTCGGCGAGGGCTTCGACTCGGGCTTGGTTGGCTCGCTCGGGCTTGCGTTGGACGGTGGTCGCGTGCGGTCCATGCGCCCTCCAGCGTCGTCGGATCGGGGTCACCCGTTCGGGTGACACTCGGGCGCCCTCGCCGTAACGTGAGGCCATGGCAGAGCGCCTGTACTTGGGGATCGACGTCGGCACCGGCAGCGCGCGGGCGGGGCTCTTCGACGGCCGCGGGGCCCTTCGCGGAGCCGCGTCTCACCCGATCCAGACCTGGCGCCCCGCGGACGACTTCGTCGAGCAGTCGTCCGACGACATCTGGCGCGCGTGCGGGGTCGCGACCCGCGAGGCGCTCCGCGTCGCCGGCGCGTCGCCCGCCGACGTCGTCGGGGTCGGCTTCGACGCAACGTGCTCGCTCGTCGCCCTCGACGCGCAGGACCTGCCGGTCACCGTCAGCCCCACCGGGCGCGACGAGCAGAACGTGATCGTCTGGATGGATCACCGGAGTCATGTGCAGACTGCACGCATCAACGCCCTCGGCCACGAGGTGCTCCGCTACGTCGGCGGGGTGATCTCCCCCGAGATGCAGACCCCGAAGCTCGCGTGGCTCGCCGAGAACATGCCCGAGGCGTTCGCTCGGGCGGCGCGCTTCCTCGACCTGCCCGACTTCCTCGCGTACCGCGCGACCGGCGTCGACGTCCGGTCGCTCTGCACCACGGTGTGCAAGTGGACGTACCTCGCCCACGCCGGCGGATGGCGCGAGGACTACTTCCGCGCGGCCGGCCTCGGGGCCCTCGCCGACGAGGGGTTCCGCCGCATCGGCGCCGACGTGCGCCCGATGGGCGAGCGCCAAGGCGCGCTGACGGCGAAGGCGGCGGCCGAGCTCGGCCTCGCCCCCGGCGCCGCGGTGGCGGTCGCCATCATCGACGCCCACGCCGGCGGCCTCGGGACGATCGGGGTCGCGATCGACGGCGTCACCCCCGACGCCGCGGCGCTCGAGCGGCGCGTCGCGCTCATCGGCGGCACGTCCACGTGCCACATGGCGGTGTCGCGCGCGCCGCGCTTCGTGCCCGGGGTGTGGGGCCCGTATTCGTCGGCGATGGTGCCGGGGATGTGGCTCACCGAGGGCGGCCAGAGCGCCACCGGCGCCCTCGTCGAGCACACGCTGCGCACGCACGCCCGCTACGCCGAGCTCGCCGCCGACGCGTCACACCGCGCCACGACGCCGTACGCGATCCTCGCCGAGCGCCTCGAGGCGATGCGCGGGAACCTGCCGTCGGTCTCGATGTTGACGGACGACCTCCACGTGCTCCCCGACCATCACGGAAACCGATCCCCGCGCGCCGACGCGTCGCTCCGCGGCGCGGTGGTGGGGCTGCGGCTCCGCGACACGCTCGACGAGCTCGCGCTCCTCTACCTCGCGACGATCCAGGGCATCGCCCACGGGACGCGCCACGTGCTCGACGCGATGCGAGGCGCCGGCTACGAGCCGGAGATCCTCGTGGCGTGCGGCGGCGACACCAAGAACGAGCTCTTCGTGCGCGAGCACGCCGAGGCGACGGGCTGCCGCATCGTCCTGCCGCGCGAGCCCGAGGCCGTGCTCGCCGGCAGCGCGATCCTCGGCGCGGTGGCGGCCAGAGGCGCGCCGTCGATCGTGGCGGCGATGGGCGCGATGACGAGCGCGGGCGAGGTGGTCGCGCCCTCGGGCGGCGAGGTGGCCGCGTTCCACGACCGCAAGCACCGGGTGTTCTTGCGCATGCACGACGACCACATGGCGTATCGCGCGATGATGCGCGCCTGAGCGCGCGCCGCGATCAGCGGAGCATCTTCATCAGGCTCGCGTCGAGCTGGCTCTGCACGAGGGCGAGGAGGCTCGCCCCGTTGGGCGCGCTCGGCCCGAGCCGTTCGGCGACGAGGCGTCGCGTCTCGTCGGCGACGCGCCCGCGCGCCTTGGCGAGCCAGCGCGCCGCGGTGGCGCGGCTCACGCGGTAGGCGACGCCGACCTCGTCGATCGACAGCCCGTCGAGGTAGTGGAGCTTCAGCACGTTGCGCTCGTCGGGCCCGAGCTCGGAGAGGGCAGTGCGGAACGCCTCGGCGAACTCGCGCGCGAACTTGCGGCGCAGGAGCGCGAGCTCGGGATCGAGATCCGGCGACGGGAGGCCCCCGTCCGGCTCCTCGCGGTGGCGATCGGCCTGGTCGGCCTTGCGGCGCTTCATCTTGCGAGCGAGCCGCGTGGCGAACACGCGGACGAAGGCGCCGAGCGCGCCCCGGCCCGAGTAGCCGCCGATCTGCGGGGGCCCCTCGTGGCCGACGAGCAGCCGCCGCGACACCTCCTGCCGCACGTCGTCGGCGAACGCCGTCGAGCGATCGACGTGCGCCACCCACTCTTGGATTCGGGGGAGGTGCACGTGGGAGAATGTGCGGATCGCCGCCTCGTCGCCGTGGACGCAGGCGAACGCGAGGTAGAGGTCGGGGAGGTGGACCTTCGCGAGATCCCCGTCGGTCGCGACGACCTCGCCGACCCGCCGCGCGAACGCGGCGAGATCCGCGCGGACGCCCGGATGGTGCTGGGCGGCGGCGGCCACGCCCTCGGCGAGCCCCGGCGCGTCTCCGGCGCGACCGCGTCCAGCGTTGAAGGCGTCGAGCAGCTTGGATTCCACGCGCGCTTTTGACCCCGTGGTGACGATGGTAGCATACCTGCGTATGCAGATATCGTCGCTCGCATCGCGCGCCGACGAGGAGCACGTCGACGACGACGAGCTCCTCCGGTTCGTGTCGGGCGCGCTCGGGCAGGAGCGCGCGCGCGCGATCCGCGCGCACGTGGACGCATGCGACGACTGCCGTGAGCTCCTCGCGATCGCGGGGCGGGAGGCCGTGTCCGCGGGCGAGCTCGGGGAGCCGGAGTCGGCGCCGATCGTGCCCGGCGTCGAGATCGAGGGGCGCTTCCGCATCGAGCGCGAGATCGGCCGCGGAGGGATGGGCGTCGTGTACGCGGCCGAGCACCTCTCGATGCACCGGCGGGTCGCGCTCAAGGTGTTGAGCGACGAGGCGGGCGGAGACGAAGAGTCGATCAGCCGCTTCATCCGCGAGACGCGGGTGGCGGCCAAGCTCGCGAGCCCGCACGCGGTGCGGGTGTACGACGTCGGGCGCCTGGCCACGGGG
>JAEUKG010000442.1 GCA_016794325.1 Myxococcales bacterium
TCCTGGCGGGCCTCGCGCTCATCCTCGGGATCTGGACGCGGACGTCGGCCGCGGCGATCGGCGCGCTGCTTCTCGTTTTCATCGTCGCGATCTCGTTCAACCTCGCGCGCGGCAACGCGATCGACTGCGGCTGCTTCGACGTCGCCGCCGCCGGCAAGACCGTCGCCGAACGCATCACGGACATGTGGTGGGTCGTCATCCGCGACGTCGGAATGCTCGTGATGGTCGCGCAGATCCTGTGGGCGACGGGACGGGTCGAGCCCGCGTCGGCCTAGATCGCGCCCAGCTCCCTCGCCGCCGCCAGCACCTCGTCCACGGTCAAGTCCGCCTCCGCGAGCCCCTGCCTCGGGTTGATGAAGCAGGGGCGGATCGCGAATCGGCCGTCGATGCGCGTGTGCGACGGGACCGCGCGGCCCTTCGCCCGCACGGCGAGGAGGACCTTCTCGTTCAGCGCCTCGAGCGCGGCTTCGTCCGCCACGCCCGCGGGCTTCACGCGGAAGCAGCAGATCGAGAGGACCGGCTCGGCCATGAGCTCGAGCGCCGGGTGCGCGCGCACGCGCTCGGCGACGCGGCGCGCGCAGTTGTGATGGCGGACGACGCGCTCGCGCATGCCCTTCGCCCCGATCTCCTTCAGGAGCGCCCACACGGCGAGGCCGCGCGCCGGTGCCGAGTGGTCGAGCGAGGTGTCGATGTTTCCCTCCCCCCTCTGGTCGAACGGCGAGCCGAGATCTCCCGTGTCCGTCGGGGCCATCTCGACGTACGCCGCGGGCTCGAGCGTGAGGGCCCGAGCGAGAAAACCCCCGTCGCGGACGAAGGCCGCCCCGCAGCCGACCGGCGCCGCCATCCACTTGTGCGGGTCGACGGCGAAGGAATCGATCTTCGTCAGGTCGCCGTAGAGCGGCGCCACGCGCGGGTCGAGGACGCCGAAGCCCCCGTACGCCCCGTCCGCGTGCAGCCAGACGCCGCGCGCGTGCGCGATTTCGCGCATCGCGTCGATCGGCTCCACGACGCCCGTGTTCACGTCGCCCGCGGACGAAACGACGGCGACGGGCGTCGCTCCGGCGCGGACGTCGGTGTCGATGAGCCGTTCGAGCGCCCCGAGGTCCACGCGCCGCGCCGCGTCCATCGGGACGAGGCGCAGCGCCTTGCGGCCGAGGCCGAGGACGCCGCAGGCCCTGTGGACGACGTGGTGGACTTCCGTGGACGCGTACACCCGCGGCGACGGGAGCGCGGCGAGGCCCTCGAGCCCGACGTCGACGCCGAGGCGCTCGCCGGCGTGCTGGCGCGCCGCGGCGAGGCCGAGGAGGTTCGCGGTCGAGCCGCCGCTCGTGAACGAGCCCTCGAACGTGTCGGGAAGGCCCACGAGGCGCGCCACCCAGCGCAGCGCGAGGACCTCGAGGAAGTTCCCGGGCGTCGCCCACCAGCGCTGCGCCGCCGTGATCGAGCCGGCGAGCTGCGCGACCGCGGGCACCGTCGTCGGCGAGGTCGTGACCCAGCCCGTGAAGCCCGGCGCCCCGATTCTCAGGCCGTTCGGGATCACGACGTCCCTCAGCGCGGCCAGGACCGCCTCGCGCCCCTCGCCCTCCTCGGGCAGCGGGCCGTCCAGCGCGCGGCGCCACGCCGTCCGCTTCGCCGCGCCGTCCGGTCCCTCGAAACGCGTGAAGCGCTCGAGCGCCGGGAGGATTTCGGCCAGCGATTCGGCGAGCGAGTCCGTGGACGCGGACTCGGTCGCGGCGGTCGGCTCCGCCGGAGCGATCGGATTCGGCTTTGCGCGGAGCATGGGCACCTCCGGGGAGGCGGTATTATGGCCGTTCGCCGCCATGCCGCCCGCCCGCTTTCCCGGCCTCCCTCTCCTGAAGGCGTTCGAAGGAGCGCTCAAGGAGGGTCTGCTCCTCGACGAGGCTCTGGGCGGAATCCTGAACGCGGCCTTGCACTTCTTCGACGCGCCGGTCGTCGCGCTTCTTCCCGGAGCGGGCGTCCCGCCGATGACGCGCTCGGGACGCTCCAGCGTGGCCGCCGCAGCCGAGACGCGGCTCAACCAGCACCTCTCCGAGGTCCTCGCCCAGGGCCGCGCCAAGAAGGCGTCCGAGGGCGGGCTCTCGTTCTTCGGCGCGCCCGTGAAGGTCAAGGACCAGACGCAGGCCGTCTTCGGCGTCGTCCTCGAGACGATCGCCGGAACGGACGCCGAGGCCGAGGAGGCCGCGCGGGAATTCGCGCGGACGATCGGACACGTTCTCGAGCGCGACCGCACGCTCGGGACGCTCATGAAGCGCCGCGAGGAAGCCGTCGCGCTCTTCGAGCTGGCGTCGGGGGCGTTCCTCTCCCTGAATCCGGACGAGGTCATCCGCCTCACGGTCGCGTCGCTCTCGCGCGAGCTCGAGTTCGACCGCGTGAGCGCGTTCCGGTTCCAGCCCGAGTCGAAGGAGATCACGGAGATCCTCACGCACGGCGCTCCCCTGAGCGGAGAGCGTCCGCGCACCGGTCGCGCGCCGATCGCCTCGGACGAGCTCCTCGCGCGCTGCCTCGCGGCCCACGGCCCCGCGTTCGAGGACGAACCCGGCACGCAGCCCGTGAGGCGGCGGCGCATGGCCGTCCCGCTCCACGCGGGCGCTCACGTCTTCGGCTTCCTCACGATGTCGCGCCGCGGCGGGTTCGCGCTCACGCCGCAGGAGCTGCGCCTCGCGCAGGAGCTCGCGAAGCTCGCGGCCGGCGCGCTCGAGAAGGCGCGCCTCCTCGACGGCGAGCGCCGCAACAACGACCGTGTCGCCTTCGTCGGACGCCTTCACGCCGCGCTCACGGGCCTCACGGAGGTCCAGGCGATCGTGAGCCGGACGGTGGCCGAGCTCGGTCCGCAGTTCGACCTCGACGTCTGCGCCGTCAAGCTGACCGCCTCGGGCGACCTGCCCGGCGCCGAGGCCGTGTACGTGAAGGCGGGCGGCTCGACGGAGCTTACGATCCCCGAGGCGCTCCTCGCCCACCTCTCGACCGAGGGATCGCACGCTTTCTACGCCAACGCCTCGGCCGACAAGCACGGCGAGGCGCTGCTCCCCTCCGGGCCGGCCGTCACGGCCCTGCCGAAGCCGCTCGGCCTTCTCGCCGTGCCGCTCGCGTTCCGCGGGACGCCCGTCGGCATGCTGTGCGCCGTCGCCGGCGCGAGCCCCCAGGGCCTGTCGCTCGACCTGCTTCCGTCGTTCGAGGCGCTCGGTGTCGAAGTCTCGCTCGCGATCGCCTCCGTGCGCCTTCTCCAGCAGGAGCGCGAGTCGTACCGGTTCCTCGACCGCCTGCGCGAGGTCGGCCGCTCGCTCTCCACGACGTTCGACGTCGAACGGATCAAGCAGACGCTCTGCGAGCAGGCCGTTTCGCTCCTGAAGGCCGACGCGGCCCAGTTCTGGGATGGGGACCCGGCGTCAAAGTCCGTGAAGATCGGCGCGCGCTGGGGCGCCGACGTCGGCGACGAGCTCGCGCGCGCCGTGCCGTTCGACAACACGGCGCATCCGATCGTGCGGACGTTCCTCGACAAGACGCTCGCCGTCGCGGGCCCCGCCGAGGGCGCGGCGTTCTTCCCGGGGAACGCGGGCGGAGGAGCGGCGCCGCTCATTCGCGCCGCCGCCGTGCCGCTCACGTACCACGAGGAGCTCATCGGCGTGCTCTCCGTCGCCGCGCGACGCGGGGTCGACGACTGGCCGGTCGACCTCAAGGAGCGCCTCGAGCTGCTCGCGGACTCCGCCGCCGTCGCGCTCCACAACGCGCGCCTC
>JAEUKG010000450.1 GCA_016794325.1 Myxococcales bacterium
AGAGGAGTCGGAGCACGGAGCCCGCGACCTCGCTCGTCGGGGCTTGACGCGGGGGCGCGGTCGCCGTCAGCGCGCGGAGGGTCGCCTCGCGCTTGCGCTGCGCGTTCGACGCCGCGCGGATGGCGCAGGCTTGCGTGCGGATCACGTCGGGATCGGTGGCCTCGGGATCGACGTCGGCGATCGGCGCACACGCGGCGAGCGTCGCGAGGGCGACGGCGCCGAGGAGGCCTCGGGAGAGCGCGCGGCTCGGCGGCGGCGTCATCGGCGCTCGAGCCTCCAGACGTCGACGTTGCCGCCGGCGGCGAGCCACACCGAGTCGCCGTACACCCACACGCTGGCGGCGTGCCTCGGCCCCCACGGGGTGGCGGTCGAATACCAGTTCTTGCCGTCCGACGAGTAGAAGCCACCCGCCTGGTTGCCCTCCTCGGAGTAGCCAGCGATGACCCACAGCTTGCCGTCCCAAGCGACCACACTGTGGTACTGCCGCGGTGACCACGGCGTCGTCGCCGCCTCGCGGCGCCAGCGCACGCCGTCCTCGGAGCTCCACACGTCCGACATGTATTGCCGCGCGGGCACGCCGGACGACGGGTTGTCGTAGCTGCCTCCGCCGACGATCCACACGCGCCCGTGGAGGACCGCCCCCTGCATGATCGCGGAGCGCGCCTGCCACCGCGGGCCGTCGGCCGGCAGCCGGGTCCAGGTGGCGCCGTCGCCGCTCGTCCACACGTCGTCGTAGACCGCGTAGGGCACGGCCCCGGAGACGAAGTCCGGCATCGTCTGGCCGCCGATGACCCAGAGCCGATCCGCGAACGCGACGGTGGTGTGGAGGGCGCGCTGGCCCCACGGCGCGTTCGCGGCGGCGCGCTCCCATCGCTGCCCGTCGGACGAGCTCCACACGTCCGGCTGGTAGCGCCCCTGGAGCGGATCGCCGCCGACGATCCACATCTTGCCGCCGTGGACGGCGTAGCCCGCGGTGTGACGCCCCTCCCAGTCGGCGTTGCCGTCGAAGCTCGCGTCGCGGAACGTCTGCGGCTTGTCCATCCGCCAGTCCACGCCGTCGGTCGAGCTCCACACGTCGTTGCCGGTGAGCCGCGGGAACCCCTCGCTCGGGTTCCAACCGCCGATGAGCCACATGCGGTCCTTGAACACGAGCGAGCCCGCCCCGTCGCGCCGCGTGAAGGGCGTCCGATCGGTGACGCACACCCAGCGGTACGAGGCCTTCTGCGAGGGCGTGAGCGTGACGTCGAAGACCTCGGCCGGGGCGCCCCACGACGGGGTGATCTTCACCCGGCGGAGATCGCTGCCGCCGGCGGGGACCGCCCACACCACGCGACCGGCGGCGGCGGGCACGGTCTGGACGACCTCGAAGCGATCGTCGCCGCTCGACTGCGCGAGCGTGACCGTCGCCCCCGCGGGCAACCCCCCCGTCGTCCACTGGAGCACGTGCTGGCTCTCGCGCGCCCACGACACCGGTCCGACCGGATCGAGCACGCGGAACGGGAGCCTCGCCGAGATGCTCGAGCTCGGCGGCCTCGGCAGGCTCGCGGGCGTGACGGCCGCGGTGGGGATCTTGTCGCCCCACGCCACGGAGTAGGCGCGGCACACGGGCTCTGCGGGGAGCTTCGACTCGTCGACGCCGCGGTATCCGTCGCACGCGACCTGCGCGACGAGCCCGACGACGGCCGCCGCTCCCCCCCTCACCGAGCGGCGCCGGTCGTGGCGCCCCGTCGGCGTCAGAGCCCGCGCTGCAGACGCCATACGTCGATGTCGCCTCCGCCCGTCATCCACACCGCGTCTTTGTGGACCCAGACGCTCGTCGCGTGCCGCGCCCCCCACGTGGTGTCGGTGGAGTACCAGTTGAGCCCGTCGGGCGAATACCAGGCGCCGGTGAGGTTCTCCTCGTTGTAGCCGCTGATCACCCAGAGCTGGTCGTCCCAGCTCACGACGCTCTGGTACTGGCGCGGCGTCCACGGAGCCGCCTCGAGATCGCGGCGCCACGACACGCCGTCGGCCGAGGACCACACGTCGTTCGTGTACGTGCGCTTGAGCACGCCGGAGGTGATGCTCTCGTACGTGCCGCCGCCGATCATCCACATCCGGCCGTCTTTCACGGCGCCCTGCATGATCGCCGAGCGCGGCGACCAGATCGGCCCGGTGGTCTGCACGCGCGACCACGCGACGCCGTCGGCCGACGTCCACGCGTCCGAGAACACCTTGTACGGAAGCTCGGGGACGAAGTCCGGCATCGTCTGCCCGCCGAGCACCCAGAGGCGATCGCCGAAGACGAGCGTGTGGTGGAGCGCTCGCGCGCCCCACGGCGTGAAGGCCGTCTCGCGCCGCCACGAGCGCCCGTCCGCCGAGCTCCAGACGTCACCTTGGTAGTAGCCGTTCAAGGGATCGCCGCCGACGATCCACATGCGGTCCTGGTAGACGACGTACCCCGCGGCGTGGCGCCCCTCCCAGTCCGCGTCGCGGTCGAACCTGGGGTCGACGAAGGTGTTGGGCTTCTCGATCGTCCACGTGACGCCGTCGGTGGAGCTCCACACGTCGTTGCTCGTGAGCCGAGGGTAGTGATCGTTCGGGTTCCAGCCGCCGATCAGCCACATCTTGCCCTTGTAGGTGAGGGCGCCCGCGCCGTCGCGCGCCGGGAAGCCGGCGTCCTCGGTGATCCGCACCCACCGGTACGAGCGCCTCGCCGAGATGCTGAAGCCGACCTCGGCGGTCGGCAGCGGCACCACCGCCCACGAGCCGCGGAGCTGCACGAGCGCGCCGTCCCCCTCTTTCGGGAGCGTCCACAGCGCGTAGCCGTCGACCGCGGGGCGCGTGGCGACGTCGGTGAACGTCTTGCCTCCGTCGGTGCTCACCGCGACGGTGACGGTGGCGCCCGAGGGAGCTCCCGTGGCCTCCCACGACACGCGGTGCGTGCTCTCTTTCGCCCACCGGTCACCGGGGCGCGGCGACAGCAGCGCGAGGCTCCCCGAAGCGACCGCCGGCTCCGCGTCGGGCGTGCTTGGGGTGGAGGAGCAGGCGAAGCCGGCGGATGCACCGGCGACGAGGACGGTCAGGAGGAAGGAGGAGCGCATCGGGGCGGCGGGAGTCCTAACCGGATACGGGCGACCGGACCGCTCGGCTGATCACCACCCCCCTCAGGAAAGTGGGACACTCCGCTACACTCGCGCCTATTTCCCGACAGATTTCTCGATGACGTTGGACCTTTCCAGGCGCCAGACGTCTTCGTCGCCCCCGCAGCCGAGCCACAGCGCGTCGCGATGCACCCAGAGGCACGCCGCGTGGCGAGGGTCCCACTCCGTGGGCCCCGTCGAATACCAGGACTTGCCGTCGGTGGAGTACCAAGCGTCGCCGAGGTTGCCGCCGTCGTTGTAGCCGCCGACCACCCAGAGCCGATCGTCCCAGACCGCGACCGCGTGGTATTCGCGCGCCTCCCAGGGGACGTGCGCGCTCTCGAGCGTCCAGCGGGAGCCGTCGGCGGAGCTCCACGCGTCGCCGTTGTATTCGCGGCTCGGCTTGCCGGCGACGGCGCTCTCGTACGTGCCGCCGCCGAGCACCCAGATGCGACCGCCGAGGACCGCGCTTCCGACGATCGCGCCGCGCGGCGAGAAGCGCGGCCCCAACCGCGGCGCCTCCCGCCACTCGGCTCCGTCGCTCGAGCTCCAGACGTCGTCGAAGACGCGGTACGGAACGCCGCTGTCGTCGGGGTCGACGTAGTCGGGCATCGTCTGGCCGCCGATGACCCACATGCGGCCGTCGTGCACGACGGCGTAGTGGAGGGCCCGGTTCCCCCAAGGGACGCGCGCGGCGACGCGACGCCAGCGGCGGCCGTCCTCCGAGCTCCAGACGTCGGGCTGGTAGTGGTACTGCAGCGGATCGCCGCCGAGGAGCCAGATCTTGTCGCCGAAGACGACGCAGCCGCCGGTGTGGCGGCCCTCCCAGTCGCGGGTCGCGTCGAACGTCGCGTCGCGGAACGAGTTCGCCCGCTCGCGCGTCCAGCGCGCCCCGTCGGGCGAGCTCCACACGTCGTTGCCGGTGAGGCGCGGGAAGGCCGCGCTCGGGTACCAGCCGCCGACGACCCACATCTTGTTGCGGAAGACGACCGACCCCGCGCCGTCACGCCGCGGGAACGCGGCGCGCTCGGTGACGCGCACCCAGCGGTACGCGCGATGCTCCGAGGGCGCGAGGGCGACGTCCACGCTCGCGTCGAGCGCCCCTCGCGAGGTGATCCGCACCTCGAGCCGATCGCCGGTCGGCGGCGCGACCACGACCGCGCGACCGCGTGCGGCGGGGGCGCGCTCGCTGGCGACGATCGCGCCCCCGGGCGCGCGGAGCTCGATGGTGACGTCGCCGGCCGACGCCCCGGGCGCCCACGCCACCACCTGCGAGCTGCCGCGCGCCCAGCGCGCCCCGGGCTCCGGGGCGCGCAAGGTCGACCCAGCCGCCGCCGGGAGCGACGCGGCCGCGGGCGCGGAGGGCGGCGGCGGCGCGGAGGGCGACGGCGCGCGGCTCTTCGGCGACGGCGTGCACGCCGCCGCCAAGGCGACCGCCGCCGCCGCCGCGCGCCGGGCGATCAGTTGCGCGGCCAGACCTCGACCCCGTTCAGGAAGCCGCCGCCCTTGCTCGTCGCGAAGGGATCGGTCGCGATCACGACGACGCTCGGAGCGGCCGCGTCGGGCGCGCTCGACGGGATCGACGTCTTGGCGACCTCGACCGCCGAGCCGCCGTCCCCCTTCGGCACGATACGTGTACCATACACGGTTCCCTTGCCGTCGTAGGCGAACGACTCGAACGATCCGGGCACCTTCGGCCCGAGCGTCGTGGTGCGCGGATCCCACACGACGAGATCACCGAAGAACCCGATGAGGGCGAGGCTCGACGAGACGTACTGGAAGCCGAGGGGGAAGCCGGCCGCCGACAGGTCGAGCCGGGTGGTGCGGGCGCCCGTGCCGAGCGCCACCTCCTCGACCATGCGCCGCGTCACCGGCCCGGCAGCGCCACCGCCGGCGTCGGCGTTGCAGCCCGCGCCGAGGACGAGCAGCGAGTCGGCGACGCCGTCGTACACGAGGTCGACGCCGAGCGGAGTGTTGTGCACGTCGAGGAGGATCGAGCCTCCCGGCCCCGTCCCGCCGGCGGAGACGACGGTGTCGGTGTCGGTGTCGATCGCGACGATGGAGCTCCGGAGCGACGAGCAGAGGTACG
>JAEUKG010000467.1 GCA_016794325.1 Myxococcales bacterium
GAGCTTCTGCTTCATGTGGGCCGACAGGAGCGGGACGCCGCTGCGGGGGAGGCCGGTGTCGTCGTTGCCCTCGACCGCGGCCCACTTCTCCTCCGGGTTCTTGAAGTGC
Source organism: Myxococcales bacterium (assembly GCA_016794325.1). GTDB lineage: Bacteria > Myxococcota_A > Polyangia > Polyangiales > Polyangiaceae > SXNL01. Next base: position 110 of record JAEUKG010000467.1, read on the forward strand.
CGGGTGACCGCCTGGGCCTCGAAATAGCCGGCCTTCACCGCCTCGAAGTCGGTGGTCCCGGGCTTGAGCGTCTGCATCTGGTCGGCGTACGGGTTCCGGATCCAGAAGAGGTTCGAGAACGGGCGGCCGCGGGCCCCCCAGTTGTTCGTCCACGACGACGCCGACCGCGACCAGAAGTCGATGCACGCCTCTTGGACGCGCGACTCCCACCGGTCGCGGGCGTTGTCGCTGCGCAGGGAGCCGAGGCTCATGTCGAACTTGGTGAGCGCGAGGAACAGGCTCGGCTGCTCGACCTCGTTGGGGGTGGACGGGGTGGCGGATCCGAAGCGGATCTGCAGCCAGCTCTCGACCTGCGACTGGAGCTGGATCGCCTCTGGCTTCGTCGGCCCGGGCGAGCAGAGGGTGAGGGCGGTGATCTCCCGGTCGAGCGCGTATTGCTCGAAGAGGAACGTGAGCTTCCCGCGCTTGTAGACCTCGATGCCGTTGTCGAGCCGGCCGCTCGAGAGCTCGGCGTGGCCGAAGCCGTTGATGCCCTTGAGCGCGCGGCCGCCTGGGAAGTCGAGGATGTCGCAGCGGTCGAGGAGCGAGCCCGGCACCGGCGCGAGGACGAGGCGGATCTCGGCGATGAGGGCGGCGAGGACGCCCGGATCCACCGCGACCTCGCGCCCGGAGTCGTGCACGAACACGCGGATGATGTCGCGCGACTGGCCGACGGCGTTGAGGCACGAGGCGTCGATGATGCTCGACGCCTCGCTCGACGCGCGCACGTGGCCGATCTCGGCCTCCACCGCCTCGGGGTAGCCGAGGGCGTCGAGCCCCGCGATCAAGAGGCCCATCAGCCGATCGAGGTCGGGGGCGTGCCCCGGCCCGCCCCACAGGAGGGAGAAGACGAGGAGCCACCCGCCGACGGTCTTGATGTCCTTCTTCCACGCGCCCTGAACGAAGGTCGGGTGGCGGCGGAGCTCGTTCAGGTAGGCGTGCCGGTCTTGGTATTTTTTCACGAGGTCGTGCCACACCGCGTCCCAAGCCTCGGCGAAGAGGGGGGGCGCGGGCGGCCCCGCCTGCAGCCGCGCGTCCCGGAGGGCGCGCTCCACCCGGTCGACGTCGACCGCGGGGGAGGTGCACTCGACCAGGAAGCCGGTGGCCATCGACTCGAGCACGACCTCGAGGGGCAAGAGGCGGCAGTAGAAGTCGCCGCGCTTGAGGTGAAGGTCGTCGCGCTGCGTGAACCTCGTGACGACGCCGGTCGACTCGACGCCCTTGTTCGGGTTCACCTCCTTCAAGAAGTCGAGGTCGGCGCGCTTGGTCTTGACCATCAGCGAGCCCATCTCGTGGGCGAGGAGGGCGCCCACGAGGAACGACTTGCCCGCCTGCGACGGCCCGAAGAGCCCCAGCGCCTGCGGCCGCGACCACGCCCGCTTGAGCTTGCGCATCCGGATCGAGAGGTCGCGCAGCACCACCGCCTCCGAGCTGCCGTGCCCGCCCTCCTGGAGGACGGCGGCGGCGTGGGCGGTCGCGATCGCGTTGTCGAGGGTGTTGAGCTCGTCCATCGTCTCTCTCAGTGGGCGTGCCAGGTCCCTTTGCTGTCCTTGTATTCTACACGGACACCCTCGAACGTCTTGCCTCCGCCGAGGTAGACGTCGAAGCGGTTGCCGCGCACGACGGCCTTGCGCACCTTGTCCATCCCCTGGGAGACGCGCCAGTCGACCGCGTCCTTGTGGAAGTGCTGCCGGTGCGGGCCGCCCTTGGTGAGGCCCGCGGGCCCGGCGATGACCTTCTTGGGCGGGCCGCCGCTCGAGCCGCCGCTCGAGCCCGCGCCGCCGCTCGAGCCCGCGCCGCCGCTCGAGCCCGCGCCGCCGGGGTCGTCGTCGTCGTCGTCGTCGTCCGACGCGACCGCGCCGTCCTTGGACGCGTCTTTGGCGTCGGCGGCGGCGTCGCCGCCGTCGCGCGAGCCGTCGGCCGCCGCGTCGGCGGCGTCGGCCGCCGCGTCGGTCGTGGCGTCCGAGGCCGCGTCGCTCGCGCCGTCGATCGCGCCGTCGGTCGCGCCGTCGGTGGCCGCGTCGGCCGCGCCGTCGGTGAGGGAGGTCGCGTCGCCGGCCTCGGGGGCGGCGTCGGCCGCGTCGGCCGCACGCTGGTCCTCGCACGTCTTCAAAAGCCAGAGGATGAGGAGGAGGAGCGCGACCACTCCGAGGCCGAAGAGGAGCCACATCCACCAGGGGCGGCCCTCCTTCTTCTCCTCGTCGTCCTTCTTCTTCTCCTCCTCCTTCTTGGGCTCCTCCGCCTTCTTCTCGGCGGGGGCCGGCGCGGGGGCGGCGGGCGCCGGCGCCGGCGCCGCCGCGGGCAGGGCCCCCTTGCCCCAGCGATCGAAGCTCTCCCATCCGAACACGAGGTCGCTCGCGGCGCCGAAGGAGCGCGGTGAGGCTCCCCAGTTGATGACGCAGAGGCGCTTCTGTCCGGCGTCGTAGAAGTAGTTGCTCCCGCCGTCGGCCTCCATCGAGGGCACGGTGAAGGCGGTCTTGTACTTCTGGAACGCGCTGCCCTCGGCGCCGAACGTCTTGGCGACGCGATCGAGGCTCTCGAAGAAATCACGCGTCGCCGCTTCGACCTCGGCGGGGTGCTTGCCCCGCGCCTCGGCGAGGGGCACGAGGCCCTCGAGGTTCCAGCGGATGGTGGTGGGGAGGCTGTCGGAGCCCTCGGTCTCGGGGACGAGCAGGCGCCCGCCCATGAACTTGTCCTCGTTGAGGTCGCGCGCGAGCTTCCAGATCGACACGCCCTCGACGAGGTTCGGGAGCCACTTGGTGTTGTCGGACATGGGGCAGCGCTCTTTCGTTTCCGTTCAGGTGAGGACCCGCGCTTTGTAGCGGACGAGCCCGTTGGCGGTGACGCGCCCGACGAAGGAGAGCGGGCGAGTCACCCGGGCGCCGCTCGCCTGCGCGGCGCGATCGCGCTCGTGGAGCTGCGAGTCGAAGGGAGCGCCGGCGTCGACGGCCTCGAGGCGGACCCGCTCGAGCTCGGTCGACAGGAGCGCGGCGAGCAGGGGAGAGGCCTTGGCGACGAGCTCGGGCTCGAGCCGCCGCGCGGCGGCGAACGCGTAGTGGGCGCGGCTCACCTCGAGGGCGACGACCGCCTTCGCGTCCTCCTCGACGGGCGCGCGGAAGTAGAAGTTGAGGCCGGCGGCGAAGGCCAGGGCCTCGTCGCTCTCGGCGATGGCGCCGCTCACCTCGCCGAGCAGCGCCCGGAGCGGGAACGACTTGTCGCTCGGGCGGGCGCCGAGGATCGAGTCGTCGAGGAGGTCGCTCATCGCGAGCCGCGAGAGCGCCTCGTTGTCGCGGGCGTGGGCGGCGGTGACGGGGGCCGCGGCCGCCGGCGCCCGAGCGCCCGAGGCGAGCGCGCGCACGCGCGCCTCGAGCTTGCCCTCGTCGACCGACGCCGCGAGCGCCTCGAGGATCTCCTTCGCGAGGCTCACGTGCGGCTCCGCGCGCCGGCGACGACGCCGCTGTCGAGCCAATAGCGGTCGAAATTCGCGGTCTTGAGCGAGAGGACGAAATCGGTCGACTCGAAGTGGTATTCGCCGCGCTGGCTCTCGACTTTGTGGATCTCGATGCGCCCGGAGCGCGTCTTGGCGAACGAGAGCGCCACGCGATCCTCGAGGATCGCCGCCTCGACGTCGGCGGAGGCGGGGCGCACCTCGAAGAGCGGCGAGCCGTCCATCTCCTGCGAGTCGACGTTGCGGAAGCCGACGCGCATCCCGGTCGTGTAGGCGAACGCGGGGGAGGGGTTCGAGGTCCGGAAGAGCTCGTCGCTCGCCTGGATGTGCGGCTCCGCGTCTTGGTAGAGCCCGAAGATGGGCGCCTGGGGCGCGGCGGTGATCGAGTCGATGAGGAAGCCGGGGATGCGGTTCTTGGTCGCGAGGTGGAGGATCGCGGCGCCGGCGGCCACGGTGGACTTCGGGTCCTTGATGCGGCCGCCGTCCTTCCACTTCGACGGGTACCACTCGCCGACGCGGTAGTGGCTCATCGTCTTGATGCGGGGGCGGCTCACCGGCATCTCCTGGGCGAAGATGTCGCCGATCGCCTTGAGCGCCGACGTCCGACCGGCGAGCACCAGGAGGTCGACGTCGAACTGCGCGAGGATGTCGGCGTAGCGGCGGAGCGGCTCGCGGAGCACCTTGTGGATGGTGCGCTCGACGGCCTGGGCGTCGAATTTGAAGAGCAGGTTCGCGAAGCCCGGGAACTCGGGGAGGACCTGGGTGAGGAACCGGTCGGCCTCCTCGAGCACCACGGAGCCCGAGAGCGACGCCCCGAACGTCTGCTCGATCTCGCTGACCGTGAGCATCCTCCCCGCGAAATGCTCCGGGATCTCGAAGCCCTCGCCGAGCGACCAGTAGCAGCGCGCGAGGGGGAGCCAGAACTGGGGGACGATGCGCCCGCGCAGCGTCTCCCACGAGGCGCCGTGCCCGGCGTCGCCCTCGCCGAAGAGGTGCGACAGGCGCGCGCGCGCCGCCGAGCTCGGGAGCTGGTCGAGCACCTGCGGGAACACGATGTCCTCGACGATGGCGCGGCAGATCTCGTCGCCGGCGATGCTCACGCCGTCCTGGAACAGACGCTTGATCGAGAGGGCGGTGCCGGTGCCGGGCAGCCGATCGGTGTACTCTGCAATCATCACGTCGGTGGTGCCGCCGCCGATGTCGACGGACGCGATGCGGAGCGTCCCGTCGGGCTTGCCGTAGACCTGGACGAGCTCCTCCATGCTCCCGGCGAACGTCCCCGAGACCTCTTGGTAGAGGTAGACCATCTGCGCCGCGAGGGCCTCGTCGACGAAGAGGAACGGATCGTAGGTGTTGGCCTGCGGGCTCAGGTTGGGTCGGTGCTCGGGCGCGAGGTTGAGCACGAAGCTCGCGAGGATGACGGCGTTGCGCACGAGCGCCTCGTAGACCTGGCGCTCCTCCTCGGGCATCGCCGAGGGGTAGGTGAGGACGAGGTGCTTCAGGTAACGGGGGCAGCCCTCCTTGCCCTGGTAGTTGCGGTAGGGGACGCCGTTGACCTGGCTCATCGCCTGGAAGAGGAGCTCCGCCATCGCGAAGAGCATCATCGTCCGCGGCGCGTAGCGCGGGTCGGGGGGCGCCGACGGCCCGTCCTCGCGGAGGAAGAGGCCGCCCGACTCCTCGGGCACGTATTTGAGGATGCGGCCGGAGACGGGGCGGAACTCGCCCTCGTGCTTGAGCGCGAAGTGCCACTTCTCGGTGGTGGGCCGCCCGTCCCACAGGTAGCGCTTCGGGCTCGACATCGTGCACGCGTAGCGGTGCGGCGTCTCGAGGGCGCGGTCGAGCGCCTCGCGGCCGAGCCGCGCGACGCTCGGCACCTGGAAGCCGTCGAGCACGCACGTGGGCGCGAAGGCTTTGTCGAAGGCTGCGGGCAAGAAGGTGACGCGCGAGTCGAACGCCTCGTCGTTGACCGAGAGCGGGTCGGCGAAGCTGCGGAGCGCGAGGGGGACCGCGCTCACGCCCTTGTCCTTGGACTCGACGAGGACCGCGCTCGAGCGGGAGTTGCCGAAGTCGAGGACGAGGGACACGCCGATCGCCTCGTGGGCGGCGACGCGGCGGAAGAGGATCTTCGGGAGCAGCGGGCCGAGCGTCTCGAGCAGGGCCGCGAGCTTGAAGAGGGCCTTCTCGACGCCAGCGCGCTCGAGGCGTCGCACGAGCTCCCGCGTCTCGGGGTGGTCGAAGAAGGAGCCGAGCTCGTTCTTGTCGAGGGCGCGGAAGGGGCGCCCTTCGTCCCACGACGCGTCGAGGGCGCGCCCCTGCGACTGGCTGCGCTCCACCGTGTCGACGGCGATGACGAGGCGCGTCTCGCCGCCGCGCTCGGAGACGTAGCCCTGCACGCAGAACGGGCAGGAGAGCTGGTAGGGGATCGGGAACCAGCGACCCGACAGCTCGCCGAGGTGATCGGTCGCCGAGATCTCCACGTCCGGCTCTTCGCCCGGCTGGGCGCGGCGCACGGGCTTGGCCCCGGCGTCGCCGCCCTCCTTCATGACGACGAAGCTCGACACCGTGTCGGGGAGGCTGCCGCCGGTGGCCACCTCGTGGAACACGATGCCCGTGTTGAAGAACAGCTCGAGGACCTCGGCGCCAGTCGCCGCCGGGTCGCCGTCTGCTCCTCGGGGCTTTCCCGAGCCCCCGAGCGAGACCTTCTTCTTGACCACCATGGGCGGACCCCAAGGTACCAAAAGGTAGGACACGCCGCGCGACATTCGGAGCGCCGCCCGGCGCCGGCGTCGCGCGCGCGGGCGGGCCTCGGGCAGCCGGAACGGGCTATGATCGCGGGGTGGCTGGCGGTCTGGTCATCAAGCTGGTGCGGCACGGGGAGTCGCTCGCCAACGTCAGCGCCTTCGACCCCCAGAAGTCGGGCGACTACCGCACGCCGCTCACGCCGCGCGGGGAGGAGCAGGCGGCGAGCGCCGGGGTCGCCATCGGCGCCGAGTTCATCCGCGGCGCGCTCGTGTACACGTCGCCGTACCTCCGCGCGCGTCAGACGCTCGAGGGGATCTTCGGCGCGACCGCCGCGCGCGACGCAGCCCTCGGCGTGTTCGAGGATCCGCGCCTGCGGGAGGTCGACCACGGCTACTCCGACGTGAAGGAGCAGGAGCCGCTGCGCGAGACCCACGGGTGGTTCTACTACCGCTACCAAGGCGGCGAGAGCCCGGCCGACTGCTACGACCGCGTCTCCGGCTTCCTCGAGACGCTGATGCGCCAGGTGGGGCGGCGCTCGGCGGAGCGCGTCCTCATCGTCACCCACGGCCTCGCGCTCCGCTGCTTCGTGATGCGCTTCCTCCACCTCACCGTGGAGGAGTTCGAGCGCATGAAGAACCCCGGCAACGGCGCGGTCGTGACGTTGGCTCCGCGGGGGACGCTCGCGAAATACGGCTACGCCACCGACGGCTGGGAGGTCGACGGCCTCGAGCTGTATTCGGGCTGAACGCCGAAAACTTCACCCGGGCGGGCTCGGCGGGCTCCAATTCGGTCCGCCATGAAGAAGAAGCCCCTCGCCCTCGTCCTCGCTCTCGCCGCGCTCCCCACGCTCGCCCTCGCGCAGCCTCCGAAGCTCGAGGTGCAGGAGGTCGCCGACACCGGCTCGATGCCGAAGGGGGCCTCGCTGTCGCCCGACGGCAAGCACTTCTACGTGACGAACTTCGGGCAGCTCAACAAGCGCAACATCACCATCTACGACGCGGAGACGCTCAAGGCCGAAGGGGAGATCGACGTCCCCGGGGTCGTGGTGGAGAGCGTGCTGTCGCCGGACGGCAAGCGCCTCTACGTCTCGAACTTCCGCCGCAGCAGCGTCATGTTCATCGACGTCGCGTCGAAGTCGGTCACCCACGAGATCCGCACCGGGACGCACCCGAAGGTGCTCGTGGTGTCGCCGGACGGCAAGAGCCTCTTCGCCGCCAACTGGGCGACCAACGACGTCACCCAGATCGACACCGCCAAGGGCGAGGTCGTGCGGACGCTCGCGGTCGGCAAGCAGCCGCGCGGGATGGCGGTGTCGAAGAAGGGCACCCTCTACGTCGCCAACTTCTTCGGCGACTCCATCGACGTCTTCACCGGCCCCGACTACGCCGATCGGAAGCGCATCCCGGTGTGCAAGGTGCCGCGGCACCTCGCGCTCTCGCCCGACGAGAAGACGCTCTACATGTCGTGCCTCAACTACTCGCAGCTCCACGCGATGGACACGTCGACCTTCCAGGTCACGCACCGGGTGCCGATCGGCAACGCGCCGAAGAGCATCGACGTCTCCCACGACGGGCGGTACGTGTATTCTGCCGACTTCGGGCACACCCACTCGGTCACGGTGGTGGACACCCACGAGTGGACGAGCCGGGTGTTCACCATCCCCGGAATGGACCGCGGCAGCGGGGTCGTCGTCTC
>JAEUKG010000473.1 GCA_016794325.1 Myxococcales bacterium
CCCACGCTGGCAGGTGGATTGCAATTCCGGTGGGCGAGCGCAATCGCGCTCCGCTTATCAACCCCCGGAGCCGTCCACCACCATGTCGTCCCGCATCCTCGTCGCCTCGTTCGCCGCCGCCTCGCTCGCCCTGTTCGCCCGCACCTCCTCCGCCCAAGACGCCGCGCCCACGCCGCCGCCGCAGGCCGCGCCGGCCCCGGCCCCCGCGCCCGCTCCGAGCGTGCAGACTGCACCTTCCGCCTGCCTCCTCGGCGCCCACCCCGGCATCGAGGAGGTCGACGCCCGGTCCGCCGCCGACGTGATCTGCCACGAGATCGCCGCGAAGGGCGGCGCCGCCGGCACCTACGAGATCCGGCTCAACAAGCTCGGCGGTCGGATCATCGCCTCGCTCGCCGTCACGAGCGGCCAATACGACGAGCGCCGCGTGACCCTGAGCTCGATCGAGGAGATCTCCGTCGCCGCCCCGCGGCTCGTCGACGCGCTCCTCGGCAAGAAGGCGATCGAGGACACCGAGAGCGTGAAGAACGTCCTCTCCACCGACACCCCGGCCCCCAAGGTCAAGAGCGGCCAGGTCGGCTTCAACGGCGGCGTGCTCGGCGTGCTCCCGCTCACCACCGCCACCGGCGCCGCCCCTGGCGTGGACCTCGGCCTCCTCTACCGCGCCGACCGGATCGCGGTCGGCGCGAGCGGGCGGCTCGCCGGCGGCGGCTCGACCGAGTCGACGTTCTCGTACGCGGTCTTGAGCTCGGGCGCGCGCTACTACTTCATGGACTCCGACATCGCCCCGTACGCCGGCGCCGGGGTGGGCCTGTCGCGGTTCGCGGTCAACCGCGACACGCCGGGCGACGCGAGCACCGACGGCGGCGGCTTCTCCGGCTACGTCGAGGTCGGCGTCGACGCCCTGCGCACCCACCGCATCGGCTTCACCGCCGGCCTGCGCATGGACGCGCCGTTTTACGCCCTGAAGGGGGGAGGCAAGGACGAATACGTGACGCCGACGTCGCTCATGGTCGGCATGCAGTTCCACTGACGCGCCCTCGAACGCGTCGGTGAAGATCGGCTCGCGCGCCGAGGCCCTGCCCCACGAGAGGCCGCGACGGGGCCGTGATGCAGGCTGATCGCGGCCGCCGTGATCGTCGGCGGGCCGTGGCGCCGAGCGCGCCCGCCGCGCGGTCAGGGCTCGAAGCGGGTGGACGTGCCGCACGAGAGCTCCGCGGGCGCGAGCGCCTCCCGCGCGAACGCGGGGTCGCTCGCGGGGTCGCTCGCGCAGGCGCGGGCGTCGAAGCGATCGTCGAGCGCGCCGCTCTTCGCGAGCCACGCCATCTTCCGGTAGAGCGGCGTGAGCCCGCGATCGAGCTCGCCCACGACGAACGCCGGCTTGAGAGGGTTGCCGGCCGCGTATCCGCGCTCGCACATCTCGTCGTCGAACGCCCGCTTGGGATCGAGGCGCTCGGTGACGACGCGGTAGAGCGCGGCGAGGTAGCCGGTGCGGTCTTCGCCCACCGTGCAGTGGAAGAACACCTTGTGCCTGGCCTTCACCCGGCCGGCGATGAAGCGCAGCGCGTCGAGGGTCTGGCCGCAGGACTCGGAGAACGCGGGCAGGCCCTTCCACGCGAAGGGCACGTGCTTCTGATCGGCGTCGGGGAGCGCCCACTCGGCGAGCTCGTCGCCGATCTCGTTGCCGCGGCCGGTCGCGTTCTTGAAGACGAGGACCGACTGGACGCCGGCGCGGCGCAGCTCGGTCATCTCGCGCTCGCCGTGGGGCGCCATCCCTCGCACGAGGTAGCCGCTGCCGCCGACGGCGTGGGCGTTGGGGACGCTGACCCCCGCCAGCGAGGGCGAGAGCGGCGACGACAACCCGCCCGGCCTCGCCGCCGGCTTCTTCGCGTCGCACGCGAGCTTCTTGGGCAGCTTGCCCGTGGACCCGGTGGCCTTGCACGTGAAGAAGGTGCGGACGTCCCGGGATCGGCCCGCGGGCCGGTCGATGAGCACGGTGTGATCGGCGGTGTGGACGAGCTCCACCCGGCGCGCGTCGCGGGAGCACTCGATCCGGATCGCGTCGGGGCGCTCGAACGGCGCGCCGCACTCGAACGAGCCATGACCGGCGATGGCGAGGGTGGTCGCGTCGCCGGCTTCGGTCACGAGGGCGTCGAGCTTCACGAGCTCCTGCTCGTCGGCGGGCGCCGTCGGCGGCTCGTACGGATCGCCGCCTTCACCGTAGCCGCAGCCGACGAGGGCGATCGCGATCGGGATCGCGGCCAGGGGGGCAGACCTCACCATCGTGGGAGGGCCAAGCGAAAGGCGTACCACATGACCCTACACCGGGACATCCCGAGAATCTCTTGGATTTCTCACGGAGAGGCTGAGGGGCGGCGCCCGCTCTGGGCCCCTCGCGATCCAGCCCTCCACGGGCGCGGAGGCCCGCGGGAGCGCACCCCCGGCCCACCCCGTTGTGGCCGCGCGGGCCGGAATGATGGTCCCATCGCCCCATGAAGACCACCCTCGCGGCGTGCGCCGGGCTCGTCGTCCTCTCGCTCTCCAGCGTCGCCGCCGCCGACGTGATCCCCGGGCCGCCGCAGTGCCCCGCGGGCCAGGTCCCGGTGATGAGCCACGACCACATCGGCTGCGTGCTCGCCCCGCCCAAGAACTGCCCGCCGGGCTGGCTCGGGATCCGGGGCGGCCACTGCGTCCTGCACACGTGCGAGACCAGCTGCTACGTGGAGAGCGGCCCCCCGCTCGAGTGCCGCCCCTTCCAGGCGTGCGCCGACCTGCGGACCGTGCGCGGGCACTCGAGGCGCTCCGGCAACGACTTCCAGTACGACGAGTGGATCTACTCCGGACTGTGCGAATCGGGATGCAAGGCGCCCGCGACCTGCCGCGCGACGGGCGTCTGCCTCCCCAAGGGGGTCGCCAAGGTCGGCGCCGCGCCCGCCAACGCCAAGGAGCACGCCGGCGCGACCCCGCGCGACGCGAAGGACGCGGGGGCGGCGGCTCCGCCGACGGCGGCTCCGGCGGGCGTGGACGCGAGCGCCGCGCCGGCGCCGTCCTCGAGCGCGCCGGCGCCGTCCTCGAGCGCGCCGCCGCCGTCCACTGCGGCACCGCCGGCGAGCGTCGACACCGTGCCGAGCGGCACCGCGCCGCGCAGCGGCGGCTGCTCCGGCTGTCGGTCGAGCGGCGGCACGGCGGCGTCGCTCGCGGGGCTCTGCCTCGTGGTCGGCGTCGCCGCCGCGGCCGTGCGCAGGCGCCCCCGCGACTGAAGAGGTGACCGAAATTCGATTTCGTTCACCTCGTCAGGCGCGACGGAGTCGCGCACGGGTGGGGTGGGAACCCTGGAAAACCACGCTTTTCCAGGGCGGGGAGGCGCGAGCCTCCCCGAGATGAACAGGCACGAGCTGCCCATTCTTGGGCAGCTCTTGAGGAGGCGGCGCGGCGGCGCCGGCGCCCCTCGCGGCCCGGCGCCCGTGCTGCTAGCTCTCGAGCCGATGGATCTCCAGAAGACCCTGCGCGATCGCTTCGGCTTCGACGACTTCCGCGAGGGGCAGCGCGCGGTCGTCGACGCGCTGATGACGTCCGGGCGCGCGCTCGCCGTGTTCCCGACCGGGGCCGGCAAGTCGATCTGCTACCAGCTCCCGGCGGTCGCGCTCGAGGGGACGGCGCTCGTGGTCTCGCCGCTCATCGCGCTGATGAAGGACCAGATCGACTTCCTGAAGAGCCGGGGCGTCCGCGCGGCGCGCCAGGACTCGTCGCTCGGCGCCGCCGAGCTCCAGGCGGTGACCGAGGCGCTGCGGACGGGCGAGCTCGACCTCCTCTACGTCGCGCCCGAGCGCTTCAACAACGAGCGCTTCGTCGCGAGCCTGGAGCGCGCGAAGATCTCGCTCTTCGCGATCGACGAGGCGCACTGCATCTCGGAGTGGGGCCACAACTTCCGGCCCGACTACCTGAAGCTCGCCGAGCGCGCGAGGGAGCTCCGCGTCCCGCGCGTCCTCGCGCTCACCGCCACCGCGACCCCGGCGGTGGTGAAGGACATCTGCGCAGCGTTCGCGATCCCCGAAGAGAGCGCTATCGTGACCGGCTTCTACCGGCCGAACCTCGAGATCGTCCTGTCGGCGGTGACGGCGCGCGAGCGCGACGCCGTCCTCCTCTCGCGCCTGCGGGAGCGCCCGCCGGGCCCGACGATCGTCTACGTCACCCTCCAGAAGACGGCGGAGCGGGTGGCCAGAGATCTCCGCGACGCGGGGCTGCCGGCGGCGGCGTACCACGCGGGGATGGACCCCGAGGAGCGCGCGCGGGTGCAGGACGCGTGGATGGCCGGAGGCCGCGGGATCGTCGTCGCCACCATCGCCTTCGGGATGGGCATCGACAAATCGAACGTCCGGCAGGTGATCCACTACAACCTCTCGAAGAGCCTCGAGAGCTACAGCCAGGAGATCGGGCGCGCGGGGCGCGACGGCGCGCCGTCGATCGTCGAGACGCTCGCGTGCCTCGACGACGTGCCGGTGCTCGAGAACTTCGCCTTCGGCGACACGCCGACCGAGGCGAGCCTTCGGGCGCTCGTGCGCGAGCTCGCCGGGCTCGGCGACGCCTTCGCGATCAACCAGACCGAGCTCGCCGATCGGCACGACCTCCGCCCGCTCGTGCTGCGGACCGCGCTCACCTACCTCGAGCTCGGGGGCGTGATCGCGCAGGGGACCCCGTACTACGCGAGCACGAAGCTCAAGCCGCTCGTCGCGCCCGAGGAGATCGTCGCCCGGTTCAAGGGCGAGCCGGCGGACTTCCTCCGCGAGATGTTCGCGCGGGCCAAGCGCGCTCGCCTCTGGATGACGATCGATCTCGAGGAGACGGCGTCGGCGATGGGGCAGGAGCGCTCGCGCCTCGTCCGCGCCCTCGAGGTGCTCG
>JAEUKG010000492.1 GCA_016794325.1 Myxococcales bacterium
GCAGACGCCCGCGCGGCGACCACCGAGCGACGCAGACGCCCGCGCGACGCAGACGCCCGCGCGACGCAGACGCCCGCGCGGCGACCACCGAGCGACGCAGACGCCCGCGCGACGCAGACGCCCGTGCGGCGATCACCGAGCGACGCAGACGCCCGCGCGACGCAGACGCCGCGCGGCGACCACCGAGCGACGCAGACGCCAGAGCCCACGCGCGCGGGGCCTCAACCCCGCGTTTGAGTGGCGTTTTCTCGGCTCATTTCAAGTCAACTCCCGCTTTCTAGGGTCGACCGCGGGCGCGCCGCGAGTAGGAAAGCGAGGTGACGACCTCCCTCGGCCGCGCCTCGCTCGCCCTCATCGCCCTCTTGCCCGCGGTCGCGTCCGCATGTTCGACGAGCGCGGGGCAGGACGCCCCTTCGATCACGTCGAAGCTCGAGCTCGACGCGCCCCTCGAGGCCGAGACCTTCTTCGACTTCCCTTATCCGTCGGACGTCCGGGTGACCGAGGGGGGTCGCCCGGACCTCGCCGGATTCCCCAACGCCGGCAAGGCCGCGTTCGAGGGCCTGCGCAAGGGCGCCGCGGAGCGCACCGGCTTCCCCGTCATCGCGACCGCGTTCTTCCGCTTCACTGGCAAGCTCGCGGCGCGCAAATCGACCGACGTCATCGCGGCGAGCGCCGACTCGCCGATCTTGCTGGTCGACACCGACGAGGCGTCGCCCGAGCGCGGCAAGCTCTTCCCGGTCGTCGCGCTGACGCCCGAGGCCGACGCGTACACGCCCGAGAACCTCCTCGCGGTCGGGGCGCGGCCGGGGATCGTGCTTCACCCGAGGCGCACCTACGCGTTCGTGGTCAGGTCCACCGTGGGGGTCGAGGGCGGGGGGCGCGCCGGGGCCCCGCGCGCGCTCGCGGAGGCGCTCGAGGGGCGCGCCGTCGCGGGGGCGCGCGGGGCGCGCGCGTCGGCGGGCTACGCCAAGCTCGGCGCGACGCTGAAGAAGCTCGGCGTCCCGACGAGCGACGTCGCCGCCGCCACCGTCTTCACCACGGGCGACGTCGTCGCCGAGAACGCCGACCTCGCGAAGCGCCTCGCCGCCAAGAAGGGCGCCGAGATCACCGGCCTCGCGCTCGAGCCCGATCCCGACGGGCTCTTCCCGCGCTTCTGCCACGTGAAGGGGACCATCACGTTCCCGCAGTACCAGACCGGCAAGCCGCCCTTCGACACCGGCGGCACGTTCGAGATCGGCGAGGGCGGTCTGCCGATCCAGCAGCGCGAGGAGACGGCGCAGGTCTCGCTCACCTTCCCGAAGCAGCCGATGCCCGCCGGCGGCTACCCGCTGGTGGTGTATTTCCACGGCTCGGGCGGCGTCGCGCGCGAGCACGTCGACGGCGGCGACAAAGGCACCCGCGAGGACGCGATGCGGTGGCCGGCCCACGTGCTCGCGGGCCAAGGCTTCGCGATGGCCGGGAGCTCCCTCCCCGCGAGCCCCGACCGCTGGCCCGGCGCCGACGCGTTTGCCTATCTCAACTTGAACAATCCGGTCGCCCTCCGCGACACGTTCCGGCAGGGCATCGTGGAGCAGCGCATCTTCTTCGACGCGCTCGCCCGACTCTCCGTGCCCAAGGAGGTCCTCGCGGGCTGCGCCGGCGCGACCCTGCCGGCCGGCGAGGCCGCGTTCCGCTACTCGCTCGACCGCCTCACCGCCCAGGGCCAGTCGATGGGTGGAATGTACACCAATCTGATCGGCGCGACCGAGCCCCGCATCGGCGCGGTGGTGCCCACCGGCGCCGGAGGCTACTGGACGTATTTCGTCCTCCAGACGCCGAAGGTGCCCGGCGCGGGCACGCTCCTCGGGCTCTTCCTCGGCACGCAGCAGAAGCTCGACGCGCTCCACCCGGCGATGTCGATCACCGAGGCTGCGCTCGAGCCGGTCGACCCGCTCGCGAGCGTGCCTCGGCTCGCGCGCCGCCCGCTCGACGGGCACCCCGTACGGCCCATCTACGAGCCCGTCGGCAAGGACGACTCGTACTTCCCGACGCCCATCTACGACGCGATGGCCATAGGCTACGGTCACCCGCGCGCCGGCGACGAGGTCTGGCCGACGCTCGGCGAGGCGCAGTCGCTCATCGGCCTGAAAGAACCCGTCACGTACCCCCTGCGCGGCAACGCCAAGTCCGAGACCGGTGCATCCTACACGGGTGTGGTGGTGATGGTGGCGCCTCCCGCCGGCACCGACGGCCACTCGGTGTACCGCCGCGTCGACGGCGTCATGCACCAGTACGCGTGCTTCCACGGCTCGTTCCACCGCACCGGCGCGGCGTCGGTGGTGGCGCCGGGGCCGCTCGACTCGCCGTGCCCCGAGTGAGATGATCGAGGGGTGAAGCTCCTCTCGGTGGGGTCCGACGAGCCCGGCGTCTTCGCCTTCGGTCAATACGCGACCGGCATCGTCGCGGTGGGGCAGATCTCGGTCGGCGTGATCGCCATCGGACAGGTCGCGCGCGGAGTCGTCGCCGTCGGGCAGGTCGCGGTCGGCGTCGTGGCGCTGGGGCAGGTCTCCGCCGGCGCCTCCTACGCCGTCGGGATGCTCGGCGTCGCCGCGCGCGGGCGCGGCCTGGTGCTCCGGCTCTTCCCCAAGGTCGAGTCGATCCCGCCGCGCCCGGCGCCCCCGCCGGTCGCCCCCGAAGGCGTCCTCGCCGGGCGCGACCCCGAGGCCTGGATCGCGGTCGAGCGCCGCGGCGACGAGCTCTACATCGCGGGCACGAAGACCGCCATCGACACGGCGTCGGTCGGGGGCTCGATGCGTGAGGCCACCGCCCTCGGCGAAGAGGTCGGCGTCGCGCGCGTCGTCGGCACCGCTGCCGCCGACGGCGCGAGCGACTACCGCTCGGCGGCCACGCCGACGATCACCCTCGCCGCGCGGCAGATCGCCCTGAACCGGCGACGCGGCTGGCGCATGGTCGCCTGGCTCGGGGAGAAGAACATCGGCACCGCGGAGCTCGTCGGCCGCTTCGCGCTCACCGCCCTGTGGGGCGCGGCGGTGGTCGGCGTGATCGCGTGGTCCCTCGCGGCCTTGCTCGAGTAGACCGGCCGAGAGCCCAAGGCGGCGCGACGCCGCCTGGCCGAGGATCGCGCGAGCGGCGCTCGCCCGACGCCGGCGCGAGCGCCTCGACTATCCCAAGCAGCCTCGTAGACCGCCGAGCACCCCCGCCGCGAGCAGCAGGCAAACGACGACGATGACGATCCGCGCCGGCCACGACATGCGGGCGAAGGTCTTCTCCCTCCGGGCGCGGAGGTCCGCGATCGCGCGGTCGGCCTCCGCGCGCGGCGGCCCGCCTTCCTTCGCGAGGCGCGAGAGGCGACCGCGCACGACCGCGGCCGTCTCCACCCCGGCCGTGACCTCGGCGGCCCCGAACGTGGTGGCGGCGCCGCTCACGCGGACCTTGCCGCCGTCGACGTCCACCGTGACGTCGTTGTCGCCGAAGCGCGCCCGGACCTCCTCGTCCATGAGGGCGCGCACGGTCTCGGTGGGAGCGCCCTCGACGAGCCAGTCCCGATCGATCCCTGGGTCACCGCTGCCGACGTCGGTGATGGCCCCCGACGCGACCGCGCTCTCCTCGCCCACGCGGCGCCTGCGGACGGTGAGCAGCAGCGGCGGCGCGGCGCCGTTCGTCTCGACCGTCCATCCGTTAGAGCCGTTCGCGTACCAGACCACCGCGCGGACGTGCATCCCGCGATG
>JAEUKG010000524.1 GCA_016794325.1 Myxococcales bacterium
GAGGACGACGCGCTCGACGACGTGCCCCCGTCGGGCGGCTCTGCGCCGGGGATCGGCGGCCGCGGCCCGCCGCCGAGCGCCGGATCGTGGATCGAGGCGAGCGGCCCCGTCGTGCCCGCGTAGGCCGCGGGCCCGGGGTACGCCGCGCAGCCGAGCGGACCGCCGATGCCGCCGACCGCCGCGGCCGCGGTCCACGTCTGCCCTCCGTCGGTCGTCACGCGGACGTCGGCGGTGCCGATCGCGCCCGCGGCGATGCCGTGCATCGCGTCCGAGAACGCGAGCGCGCGGTACGTCCCTCCGAAGAAGGCCGCGCTCGGGGACGTCCACGTGTCACCGACGTTCGTGCTCTTCAGCACGCACTCCGCGTTGCCCGCGGGCGAGCCGCACCCCTTCAGGAAGTACGTCGAGCCACCGACCGAGTCGAGCGACCAGCTCTGGCCGGCGCCGACGGCGTCGCCCTGGTAGCGCACGGTGAACGACGCGCCGCCGTCGTGGCTGCTCCAGAGCGTGAGCGCGTCGGCGGGCGGCGCGGCGCCGGCGAGGACGATGTCGTCGGCGGAGATCATCACCGCGCCGCCGAGGAGCGTCGAGGCCGGCGCCTCGATCTCGGTCCAGGTGTCGCCCCCGTTCTTCGTGATCGCGACGAAGCCTCGCGCGCCGTCGAGGGTGCCCACCGCGACGCCTGCGTTCTTGGTCGCGAACGAGACGCGCGAGAGGGCGACGTTCGTGCCCGTCGTCGTCGGCAGGAGCGTGATCGGGCGCGGCGTCCACGTCGCGCCCCCGTCGAGCGTCCGCGCGATCGCGTCGGCGGCGGTGGTCGCCTTCGAGCCCGCGACCGCGTGCCCGCGCCCCGCGTCGATGTACGCGATCGACGTCGCGGCCGCGGGGAACCCGGCCGCCGTGACCTTCGACCAGCTCGCGCCGGTCGTGGTGCGGTAGAGCGACGCCCCGCCTATCCCGGACGAGATGGCCGCGAAGCCGGTCGTGTTCCCCACGAACGACATGTCCACGCACGATCCGGGCAGGTCGTTCGCGGTCCACGCCGCGCGCGCCTCGCCCGCCGTGAGCCCTACGCCACCCACCGCCAACACCCCCACGATTCTCTTCTTCATGTTCGAGCGCTCCATGACGGCCTCCTACGCAACCCACGTGCCAGCGCCGAAAACCGGCGGTCTCGTCGCGCCAGCTCGGCCGCGGCCATGACGAGCGCGCCCGCGGCTGTGCCGACCGAGGTGGCGCATGTTTCCCCGAGGAGACGGCCGGCTCGGCCGGAGCCGCGACGGGGACGCGGCGACGCCCTCCGCGCCCGGGAGGATCAGTTGTTGGGCGCGCCGTCGCAGATCCAGCGGCGGAACAGGTCGATCTCCGCGTCCGGGAGCGGGCCCGACTTGGGCATCCGCGAGCCCGCGCACATGCCGATGCCGGTGAGCTTGTTCACGAGGTAGCTCTTGCCGACGTCGCCCGGCACCACCCGCGTCTCGTTGGTGCACGTCTCGGACGCGGCGGTGACGAGCTCGCCGTACGCGGCCGCGGCGGTGAGCGACAGGCCGCCCTTGGGCACGCCGCCCCCGTGGCACTGCGACGTCGCGCAGTTGGCCGCGAAGATGGGCAAGAGATCGCCGGAGAAGCTCACCGCGGCGCCGCAGGTGCAGGCCGACGCCTCGCAGACCTTGCCCCCCGTGCAGGCGTTGCCGCACTTGCCGCAGTGCGCGGCGGCGGTGGCGGTGTCGACGCAGGCGCCGCCGCAGTTGGTCGGGGCCTCCGGGGGGCAGGAGGTCACGCACGCGCCGGCGCCGCACGCCACGTCGCACGCGTTGCCGCACTTGCCGCAGTTCTTCGGATCGCTCTGGAGGTCCACGCAGGTGGCGCCGCACGTCGTCTGACCCTTCGGGCAGGTCGGCCCCGCGTCGACGCCCCCGCTCGACGACCCTCCGCTCGACGACGAGCCGCCGCTCGACGACCCTCCGCTCGACGACGTGAGCGAGCGGATCCAGCCGTCGACGCAGGCGATCTCCGCCGCGGAGAGGGGCTCGCCCCGGCTCGGCATCCGCGCGCCGCAGGCGGGCTTCGCGTCGCTCAGCTTGTGCGACAGGTACGAGCCGCTCGGATCTCCCGCGACCGCGAGCGTCTGGCCGCCGCACTCGGTCGCCGCGCGCCCGAGGAGCCGCGCCTCCACCCCCGGCGCGCCCAGGTCCAAGCTCCCGGCGGGATCGCCGCCGGTGTGGCAGCCCGCGGTCGCGCACTTCTTGGCGAAGATCGTCCGCTGGACGGACTCGGTCGTGGGCTTGCAGGCGCCGTCGTCGGCGACCGGAGCGTCCCCGCCGGAGCAGGCCACGACGACTCCGCCGACGAGGGCGACGACGCAAGCGGTGACGGTGGCGATCGATCGGTTCATGGTGGACCCTCTTCGTCAGGGCGCGGCGCCCGCCACCCCCCGATCCGATCGTTGGCTTAGCACGCCGCCGCGGTTCGGGAAGTGGTCGCGGCGACGACCACCGCCGGCGCTCGAAGGGCTCGCGTCCCGGTCGGCCCAGCGGTAGACAGACGGGCATGTCGAAGGCCCTCGTGGCGACGTTCACCTCCGCGCTCGTCGCCGCCGCGTGCGCCGCCAAGGCACCGGCGACCCCGCCCGCTCCCGCGACGCCCACCAGCGCGTCGACCCCGACGCCGAGCGCCCCGCCCGGGCCGGTCGCCGGAGCCTGGTACGCCGACTCGTGCGAGCGCGCCGGCCCGTCGTCGTGCGAGTTCAAGGACCCCATCGAGACGCCGAGCGCGGTGCCGCGGTGCGCGGCCGTCGGCGCCGAGGCCGGGCGGCCGTGCAAGACCGAGCGCGAGCGCTGCGAGCTCGTCCCGGGGCAGCGCGATCGCCTGTCGCCGTGCACGCTCCCTGCTCGCCACCTCACGTGCCTGAAGAAGGCGCCGCCGCGCACCTGCTGAGCGCGCGCGGATCAGGGAGCGCGGAGCGACGCGAGGCCGGGGCTCGTGAAGGTGACCGGCAGCGTCACCTCGGCGCCCACCGCGTAGGCGCGGAAGCGCTTGGGCGACAGCTCCGCCTTCGGCCCGTCGGGCGCGAGCTCGGAGCGCTGCGCCTCGGTCAGATCGTCGAAGTACACCTTGTCGACGCGCACCGCGACGACGGGCGGGATGGCCTCGCGCGAGACCGCGAGCGGGCCCTCGATCGCGGCGTGACGGACCATCAGCTCCACGTTGTACGTGTGGTGGCCCGCGGCCTTGTTGATGTCTTGCAGCCGGATGGACTCGATCGTGCCGCGCACGGTGGCGCCCGCGCTCGGCGCCTTCGCGGAGCCGCTCGCGCTCGGGGTGGAGGTGGCGGCGACGCCGTCGGGCTTCGGAGGCGCGGGCGTGTCGGGGCGGCAGGCCGCGATCGCGAACAGGGACAGGCAGAGCCGGCGAAGCATGCGTCAACCTACCACGCCAGCGCCCAGCGGGGGGCCGGCGCCGGCGTCACTTCGGCCCGAAGAAGCCGACGCGGCAGTCGGGCGAGCAGCCGTCCTTCGGGTCGGAGTTGCCGTCGTCGCACTCCTCGCCCTTGTCGGCCTGCACGACGCCGTCGCCGCAGTGGGGGCCGAGGGCCTTGCAGCCGACCTCGCAGAAGCCGTAGCCCTTGCCGTTGTTCGGGCCGTCGTCGCACGCCTCGTCTTTGGTCTTGATGCCGTCGCCGCACACGCTGACGCACTCGGTCTTCGCCTTCACGAAGCCGCGGAGGGTGAGGCGGTAGTTGGACTCGGAGGTGTGCCGCTCGGCTTGGAACACCGCGAACTCGTACATCCCGCCGACGGTCAGTCCGAGCGTGGCCGCAGTCGCCGCGTCGAGCGTCACCGAGCCCGGCGTCGCCCCGTGCACGCCGCCGATGTCGACCGCGAGCTTGCCGTTGATGTAGACGAAGACGTCGTCGTCGCCGCGGAAGTCGAGGACCTCACCGCCTTTGTAGGTGAAGTAGCTCCGGACCTCGCTCGTGAAGTGGAAGTTGTTGGCCCGGCCCTGGTTGCCGAAGCCCAGGCCGTCGACGGGGAAGAAGGCCCCCGAGTCGAACACGTACGAGTCGTCGGGCTGCTTGGTGAGGGTGAGCGTCGAGACCACCTTCTGGCTGTTCGCGCTCGCGTGGTACCACTCGAGGAACGACGCCGCGCTCGTCACCATCTGCGGCGAGCCGGTGGCGAGGAGCTCGGGGCGCCCGTCGGCGGCGAGGTTCGGCTTCACGAGGCCGGTGGCCACGCCGCAGCACCACGTCTCGAAGTCGGGGTGCGTGTCCTTGAAGTCACGGTAGATCACCGGCAGCGAGATCGACGCCGGCAGATCCCCGGTGACCACCTTGCAGTCGAAGCCCGGCTCGATCTTGCACGTCGACGAGCAGCCGTCGCCCGAGCGCGCGTTGCCGTCGTCGCAGTCTTCGCCGGGGAACTTGATGCCGTCGCCGCAGACGCCGGTGCACACGCCGCCGGCGCACGAGGGCTCTTTGGTGCAGGTCGGGGAGCACCCGTCGTAGGGGTCGGTGTTGTTGTCGTCGCACTGCTCCGTGCCCTCTTTCACGTTGTCGCCGCAGACGGTGGGCACGCAGGCCACGCCCGGGGTGGGGCACTTGAAGCCGGTCTCGAGCTGGCACTTGGCGCTGCAGCCGTCGCCGCCGTTCTTGTTCTTGTCGTCGCAGTCCTCGTCTCCGGCGACGACGCCGTCGCCGCACTCCGCCGCGACGCACGCGGCCCCCGGCACCGGGCACACGTAGCCGGGCTCGACGAAGCACTGGTCGCTGCAGCCGTCGCCGGACTTGCCGTTGCCGTCGTCGCACGTCTCGCTCGTCTGCTTCACGCGGTCGCCGCAGGTGGGCCTCGCGTCGAACGTCGAGGGGCCGTCGCTCGCGGCGCCGTCGCCGCCGAGGAAGCCCGAGGACGTCGAGCCCAGGGTGCCGTCGACGCCCGCGTCTTGCCCGAAGACCGACCCGTCGTCGCCGCCGTCGCACCCGGCGAACGCGGCGAGAGCGAGCACCGTGGAGACCGCACCCAGCGTGACGACCTTGCGCATGATCCCTCCAGCGGGTGAAACGACCCCCACTGTAGATCTCAGCACGAACCCGCGCGGATGGCGACCGCACATCCCCCTACAGGCGAACCGCGAACGCCGGGGCGAGCCCACACACGCTTGCGCGGGGTCAGGCGAGGCCGGGCGTCGGCAGCACGCCGTCGATGCGCCGCAGGAGCGCCGGGCCTTCGGTCCACGAGACGCGCTCGCCGTCGTCGAGGTACGGGCGCGCGATCACCGAGGTGTGGGGCACCCCGCGGAGGCCGCACTGGAAGAAGATGGCGTCGGCGCGCGTGCCGTCCTCGCGGGGCATGTAGGCGTCGTACGCGATGACGAACGCGCGGAGCACGTCGCGGCTCTCGGCGACGGTGGAGTAGCCCACCCGCAGCACCTCGCTGCTGTCGGCGGCGCCGATCACCCGGTGGAGCGTCTCGCGGTCGTCGAGCCCGACGAGGAGCACGAAGGCGATGGGTCGTGCCACCGTCTCTTCGGCGTGCGACGTGGCGCGCGCCAGGATCTGCTCGAGGGCGTCTTCGGCTTCGCTCGCCATGAACCCTCATCTTCGCACGACTCGCGCGTTCCGGGGACGCAGACCGTGCGCGGCGGGCGGGGAGCGGCGGGCTGTGCGATACTCCCCTCATGAGGGCGCCTTCCATCGTGCTCGGGCTCGTGGGGCTCGTCGGGGCGTGCGCGCTCGCTGCGGGCCTCGGGGCCGCCGTCACCGGGTGCTCGCTCGACGGGCTGACCGGCAAGACCGAGCCCCCGGCGGATCCGGCGACCGACGCCGCGGTCGTCGACGCGTCTCCGGCGCCGGTCGACGGCGGCGGAGGTGACGCGCCCGCGAGCGCGTGCGGCGCCGTCGGCCAGAAGTGCTGCTCCGACGGGTGCAACGGCGCGGGCGCGCTCTGCGCCAGCGGGACGTGCGTGGCGTGCGGAGGCCTCGACCAGCCCTGCTGCGCGAACGACGCGTGCTCGACCGAGCTCGAGTGCCGGTCGGGCTCGTGCAAGAAGGGCTGCGTCGGCCGCGTCGCCGCCGGCGACGCCCACACGTGCGCGGTGCGCACCGACGGGGCCCTCTTCTGTTGGGGCAACAACGACTCGGGCCAGCTCGGGCTCGGCGCGACCGGCGCGGCGGTGGCCAAGCCCACCGCCGTGAGCGCGCTGCCCGACGTCGTCGCGGTCGGAGCCGGCGACGTGAACACGTGCGCCGTCGCCAAGGGCGGCGCCCTCCACTGCTGGGGCAACAACTACTCGGGCTCGCTCGGGCTCGGCGCGACCGATTCGAACCCCCACCCGGCGCCGGTCGCGGTGCCGGGGATGACGGACGCGGTGGAGGTGTCGCTCGCGTACGTCCACACCTGCGCGCGCAAGGGCGACCTCGGCGTGTATTGCTGGGGGAACAACGGCGCCGGTCAGGTCGGCAACGGCCTGACGGGCGCGCCGGTGCCGAGCCCGTTCAAGACGAGCGTCCTCGGCACCGCCATCGCCGCCGGCAACGCCCACACGTGCGCTGTGCTCAACACCGGCGCAGTATCCTGTTGGGGATACAATGCGTACGGCCAGATCGGCAACGGCGCCACCGGCGCGCCGGTCACGACGCCGACGCCCGTCGCGGGCGGTCGCGCCTACACCAAGGTCGCGGCCGGGAGCGGGCACTCCTGCGCCATCGCCACGAACGGCGACGTCTACTGCTGGGGCGAGAACGGCTCGGGGCAGCTCGGCGTCGGCGGCGGGGGCTCCTCGTCGAGCCCGGTGAAGGTCACGGGGCCCACCGCCAAGAAGATCGCCGCCGCGGGGAGCTTCACCTGCTACGTCGGCAGCGACGACGCGCTCTACTGCATGGGGGCGAACGACTTCGGCGAGCTCGGTGACGGCACCACCGACGATCGGAAGGTGGCCACGAAGGCCGCGATCCCCGTCCCCGTCGTGGACGTCGCGGCGGGCCTCTCGCACGCGTGCGCCATCGACAAGAGCGGGTTCTTGTGGTGCATGGGGCGCAACGTCGCCGGGCAGCTCGGCCTGGGCGCGGTGGACGCGTCGCCGCACCCGACGCCCAAGCGCGTCCCCATCGCCTGCCCCTGAGCGCGCGGGTCGGGAGTCAGCGCTTCGGTGCGCGCGGCGCCGTCGACGCCGCGATGGCGGTGGTGTCCTCGAAGCGGAGCGCGAACGTGACCTCGCGCGCGCGCTCGGCCACCGCGGTCTCGACGTCGTCCAGGCCCGCCGGGACCGAGGGGCTCGCCACGCGGAGGTAGGGGGAGGCCGGCCCCTCGCCGAAGTGCGCGTACACGTAGAGACCGGCGCGCGCGAGGCTGATGGGCGAGCGGGGGTTGGGGTCGTCCCAGCGATCGGCGACCCAGCAGCCGGCGCAGATCCACTCGTCGTGGAGGGCGCGGTGGAGCTCGCGCGTGAGGCCGACCACCGCGAGCGCGAAGCCGCTCCGCGCGAGGTGCTCGCGGGTCTCGAGGCCCGCGGTGCGGGCGCGCAGGGCGCCGGCGTCCTCGGTGAAGACGACGTGCGGGTAGTCCGGGAACGGCAGCTCGTGCGGGGGCGACGATCGCGCCGGGCCCGCCTGGGGGACGTCGAGGACGGGCTCCTGGGCGCGGTCGGTCAGGCCGCGGTAGCCGGCGGCGTGGCGCGCGAGCTCGCGCCGCGTGGTGGCCGCGGCCTCGAGGGTCGCGATCAGGTCGTCGGTCTCGCTCGGATCGACGCGCGACGGCAAGCCGCCGAGCTCTCCCCCGAGGAAGACGGCGACGTTGCCGGCCTCGTCGGCGCCGAGCCAGTCACCTTCGAGCCGCCGCTCCGGGATGGCGGCAGCGAGCTCGGGCGTCACCGCGACTCGGTCCCTCGGGTGCATCGGACGTCAGCGTCGCACGAGCCCGGGCGGGCGCAAAGCTCCGGCCGGTTCACGGAGGGGCGAACGCGTGGGCCGCCCACCCGGCGACGCCGGCGAGGGCCAGGGCCAGCGCGACGAGGACGTACCAGGTCCCGGGGCGCGGCGCGTGGCCCACGTCGGGGAACGTGACCGCGCGCAGGGCCATCGCCTCGGCGTCGAACAGGAGGACCCCGTCCACGTCGAACGCGAGCCGGTACTCGAGGAGCTGCCGGCGCGTCGCCGCGTGATCGACGCGCGGCGCGAACCGCCCCGACTTGACCTCGACGACCCAGCGACGGCCGTCTCGCTCCACGAGCACGTCGGCGCGGACCGCGACGGTGACGGCCTCGCCGTCGACCTCGAGGGTGTAGGCGCCGGCGACCTGGGTGCCGAGGATGGTGAAACCTGCATCTTGCAGGTATCGCACCGCCGCCCGCTCTCCGTCGCCGGCGCGCGCGAGCTGCGCGTGGATGCGCCGGCGCCGCTGGAATCGCACGAACCAGCCGCGCGCCCCTTGGGCGGCGGCCGTCGTGCCCACGACGCCGAGCGCCGCGAGCAGCCACTCCTTGGGGACGCTCGAGAGATCCACGCCGGATCCGATCTGTCGCACTCCTCGCGGCCGCGGGCCAAGGTTCTCGCAGCGGCGCGGCCGCGCTACCATCGGCGGCCGATG
>JAEUKG010000528.1 GCA_016794325.1 Myxococcales bacterium
CGCGGGGCGGCGGAGCGGCGCCTTGAGCCGGATCGTCGGTCTCCTCTTCGCGCTCCTCGTCCTCGTGTCGAGCGCGCTCGCGGCCGCCGCCCCCCGCGGCGCGCTCGTGCTCCGCCCGCGCGACGGCGCAGCGCCGCTCGCGCTCTCGCGGAGCCCGAACGGGTTCGAGGGGGTGATGGTCGTCCACAACGCCGGCGACGGCCCGTTGGTCGTGTCGCGGGTGACGCTCCGCTCCGACGACGACGACCCTCGCACCCCGCCCGGCCTCTCCATCACCCACGACGATCTCTTGCCGATCACCCTGCCGCCGGGCGCGTCGCGTCCGGTGAAGGTGGAGTGGCGACCCGGCGGTCGCGCCAAGCAGCTCTTCGGCCACGTGGTCGTCACGTCGTCGGACGAGGAGCGCGGCGAGGTCGCGCTCGGGGTCGTGGCCGAGCCTCGGCGTGGCCTCACCGCCCACGTGCTCGCCTTGCTGGTGGGGTTGCCGCTCCTCGGCGCGCTCCTCGCGCTCGCGGCGCGACGGCTGCGGCCCGACGACGCGCGGGCGGCCGGAAAGGTCGGCGCCGGCTTCGCGGTCGCGCACGCCGTCCTCTGCGGCGTCGTCTTCGTCACCTTCGACCCCGACCTCACCCGCGCCGACGGCAACGACGGGCTCCAGCTCGTCGAGCGCGCGGCGTTCGTGCGCTCCCTGGGATCGGAGTGGTTCCTCGGCCTCGACGGCAGCGCGGCGGCGATGTTGCCCGCGATCGCGGCGATCGCGATCGCGGTCGTCTTCGGCCTCCTCCGCGAAGACGAGGTCGCCGCGGGCTCGGTCGCCTCGGTCCTCGCCGCCGTCGCCGGGCTCACCGGCGCGATCCTCGCGCGCGACCTCCTCCTCCTCACCGCGCTCCTCGCCCTCGCCTTCGGCGGCCTCGTGGGTGCGATCGCGTGCTCGCGCCGCGACGCCTCCGCGGCGGCGACCCGCGCTGGCGTCGTGGTCGGGGTCGGCCTCGCGCTGTTCGCAGCGGCGGCGGCGGTGCTCCACGCCACGAGCGCGCCCGCGTTCTTGCTCGACGGCGCCCGCGCCACCCACCACTTCGCGATCGCCGAGATGGAGCGCACCGCCCTCGTGGGGAAGACCGTCGGGCCCCTCCCCGCCGGCAAGACCGCCTTCGTCCTCGCGACCGGCGGCGTCTTCGCCCTCGGCGCGTTCTTCCCTCTCCACACGTGGCTGCGCCGCGCGAGCTCCGAGGCCGACACGCCCGTCGTCGCGCTGGTGAACGCGCTCGGCCCCAAGATCGCCCTCGTCGTCCTTTTGCGTGTATCTTACAGCATTCTCCCGGAGGCGGCCCGTTGGGCCGAGGGGCCGCTCGTCGCGCTCGGCGCGGTGACGGTCGCGTACGCCGGCCTCCTCGCGGTCGCCGAGCGCGACTGGATGCGCATGTCGGCGCACGTGACCCTCGCGCAGTCGGGCCTCGCGCTCGCCTCGCTCGCGGTGGCGACGCCGCAGGGGGTCGCCGGCCTCGTGGCGCTGCTGCCGGCCCAGGCGATCGCCGTCACCGCCGCCGTCGCCGCGGTCGCCGCGGTGGAGGCGCGGACCGGGACGCGCGACCTCGCCGCGCTCGGCGGCCTCGCCGGCGCGAACCGCGGCCTCGCGGCCGCGGTGGTGGCGTCGCACGCCGCGCTCGCGGGGCTGCCGGGGCTGTCGCTGTTCTGGGGCGGGATGCTCGCGGCGACCGCGCTCGCGCCCGCCCACTTCACCCAGCTCGTGATCGCGGGGGTGGGCGCGGTCGTGCTCGGCGGCGCGCTCGCCCACGCGCTGCGCCGCGCGGTGCTCGGCGAGCTCCCGCGGGCGACGGCGCTCCTCGCGGCGCGCGACGGGCGCCTCGCGCCGCTCGAGGCCGCGGAGATCGCGATCCTCGCCCCGCTGCTCGCGCTGCTCGTCGCCGGCTGCTTCT